>CAZQGZ010000234.1:0-4103 GCA_964592935.1 uncultured Chitinophaga sp.
ATTGTAACGGAACTATTTGAATAAATTGTTTGGCCGGGTTTTGCAATAAAGCTTTTTTTGTTTTGAAGGATGATTACTTGGCCATTAGTGCTATAAACAACAAATTGATTTTGTCCGGAGATGAAAAGTGACAATAAACAGGAAAGGCCAGTTATAAAGTATTTTATCATTGCAGAATTCAGTAAAAGAAATGCCTCCCCGGATTGAGGAGGCTTAACTATCATCTATTATCTTTTAGTTATCATCTATTTTATCTCGTAATCTTTCTTGAATGACATCAATGTTGACCGGTATAATGCATTCAAAGAATCCAGTGAAGCGGCTTTGGAATAATACTGGTAGGCTTCGGCAAGGTAATGTGCATCTTCCAGCATGAATCCAAGACGGTAAGCCTGTTCGGCAGGTGCTTCAAATGATGTGCCGGGGCCTTTCAGTTTTGCAAGCAATTTTTCAAAATCTGGTTTAGATACATAGTTGAGTACTTTCAGCTCTTCATTTTCTTCTCCTTTGATCGCGGCGGTCCAGTAATAGGAGTTCCCTGGTTTTATTTTGTTGGCATTAGCAAGGTCTGTGACCGGTATTTTCAGTTTGGTTACAAACGTTGAATAGAACGGAGTGCTGATATCATTTGTATTGTACAGGAAGACCTCGAATTCTTTGGCATCGGTATATGATTTCCAGGAAAGAGGGAATTCACCCGAACTGTAATTAACGGTATCCAGCCTGGGATCGATCCATACATTGTTGATAGAACGGCTAACGGCACCCACGGTATTCATATAGGCTTTGCGGTTGCTGCCAGGATCGCCGGAGGATTTCGTCATGGAGGCCCAAACATATTTTACATAATTGGCGCTTACAGAACTGTTGCTCGATTTGCAGGAATCACCGAATTTGTTTAAAGGATAGGTGTTGGGTTTCGTTAAGGTAAACATAGCCGCTTCATTGCAGATCAGGGTCACCGAACTGCCGGCCGCCAGTTTTACGGATGCGGCGCTATTTAGCATCTTACCAACTTTGGCCTTACTTTCTGTGCCGTTTTCCACAACGGATACATTCCCTTTGAAACTATACAGGAGAAAATTACTCTGTGATCTTGCCATATATGAACAGGCGAAAAAGAAAATAAAGAATAGTTGTTTTTTCATCTTGTTAAGGTTTAAGTTTTGACTATTAATGGTGATGAGGTTTAAATACTGTCTTAAAATTAAATTTCTTATGCATCCACACGGCCCAGGCCTCATAAAAATAGATCACATCCACCGCCAGTACGATCGTTATCAGGCTCATCTTCATATCAACTTTGAGGCCATATTTGCTGTATATCACAATTCCCAGCCAGACAAATAATATGGCGGACGCCACCTGCGCGATCTTGGCGGCGAGATGGAACCAGATATGACTTTCCAGGTAATAATGGATAAAGAACGACATGTGGATCCAGCATACCAGGATGGCCAATAAAAGATTTCCCCACAAAGGTACTTTTTTTATATAGTTTCTTTCCAATATCATGGAAATGATATTGGCATGAACCAGGATCCCGTTCATGTCGGGCCATGACTTGCCCGCATATTTTTCATTCATGGGAGTGAACTTCTTGTCTTCAATATCTGTAGGTTCAATATTTATATACGCAAGCAGGGCAATTTTCCCTTTGATGGCTGCCGTATCAACATCTCCCATCATGAGCGATTCTCCTTCCACGACAAGGTATTGTTTTTTGGTTTCGGTTACTTTGCGTGTATAGTTGATGATCGTTTTATGAGCCCCCTTTTTTTCCACTTCATGATAGGCTTTTTCATCGTATACTTTGATCAGGGATGATGTGAAAGAGGGTAAGATAATTTCATGGTCCTTGTCATCGCTTTTGAAAGGGAAATAAGTTCTTATCGATTCTTTATCCCCGTTGGTTGGGAAATTTACAAACCCGAAGAGGGTTGAATCATTTTTGAAATAATTGCCTGACGCAATGAGTTTGCCTGTTGAATCGGTAATATATTTTACGGCCAGCACGAGATTCCTGTTACGCCTTACCGTTTCTGCAAGCATGGAATCCTTGTATGGTTCACGGGGCCCGTCAAAAGTTACATCCAAACCCATGACCCTGGGCTGATAAGATGCCACTTTATCGATCATTAAAGCCAGCCCTTCCCGGTCGGCCCTGCCGATATTAATTACAACGATATTACTGTCTACATCCTTCTTTTGCAGGTTCCCCACCTTGGAATAATAAACATCATTAAAATCAAAATCTTTAAGACCCAGTTTTATGGGGTTCAAAAACCCGAGATTAAGCGGGATCATTCCCAGCACCACGATAAAAATGAATACCCAGAGCGTGGCAAAAATGGTATCCCTTTCAACCAGGTATTTGGTAAAACGGCCGTGCACCTTCTTTGCATGGTGCCTGAACCCTTTTTTTACAGGTGTTTGTTCATTTTCCGGCTGATGTGTCATAGGCTTTTTTAATGATTACATAAACAGGTATCGGGTTGCAACGATTTACTATAAAAAATGATCTCTATTGCAGAGTTTCCGGGATGAGATTTAACTTCAAAAACCAAACAATTCCATTATTACCCTGCAAATCCGTAAATTAGAGGTCGAATTTATGCGAAATTCCTTATCCATACTTATCGCCAGCCTCTTATTTCTGTTTATAAGCCCTGGTGTACAGGCACAGGCCCCTCCCAAACCCAGGGATACTACCATTATTGGACCACAGACCTTTGCCATGATCATGGGCATTTCAAATTATAAATTTGTCAGGCCACTGAATTATGCAGACAAGGATGCGGAGTTGTTCAGGGAATTTCTTAAATCGCCCGCCGGGGGCAAACTCCCTGATGACAATGTCTATTACCTGTTGAATGAGAAAGCTCTGAATGCAAATTTTTTAGTGGCAGGAAATAAATGGCTGAAAGCCAAAAACCTTCAGAAAGGCGACCGGCTTTTTATTTATCTGGCCGGTCATGGTGATGCTATCGATGAGAGCCAGTATTATTATCTCACGTATGATTGTAACCCTGCGGGGGATAAGGCAAATTACCAGATCGGCGGAGCCATGTCGATGTATGATGTAAAGGCAAATATTTCCAGGCAAACAGCGAAGGGAGTGGAAGTGTATTTGATCATTGATGCCTGCCGTACGAATGAATTGCCCGGCAAATCGGAGGGTCAGAATTTTTTCAGTACAGGTGTGTCAGAAATAAAAGCCGGTGAGGTATTAATGATGGCCGCCCAGGCCGGGCAGGAATCGCTGGAAGATAAAACGATCGGTAACGGTCACGGGCTTTTTACCTATTATTTGATCGACGGGCTGACCGGCATGGCCGATGCAGAAGGTAAAAAGGATAACAAAATAACGGTCCGGGAATTACAGGATTATGTTTTTAAAAAAGTTGAAACTGTAGCACAACAGCAGTTTAAAAGAAAACAGGAGCCTTTCTTCTGTTGTACTGAAAATGGTGACAAGATCGTAAGCGTGGTTGACACGGCATACATGCTGAAATGGCTTGAGCAAAATAAATTACAGAGGAAAACCGGGGGAACGGCATTTACTTCAATTAAAAAAAATAAAAAGCCGGCAGCAATTTATTCAATTGACACGACCGACCAGGGAATGATTGAATTGTATAATAAATTCAATAATGCCATCAAGGAAAGCAGGTTGACCGGTGACTTATCAGCTGAATATTACTGCAGGCAGATGGAGAGCCTGGATCCGGGTAATTCGTACACGATAGATGCCCAATCCAACCTGGCGGTGGAGTATATCAATTTTGCTCAAAACAAGATCAATTTATACCTTGACTGCAAAGATGCTGCCTCAGTTCAGAAATTGCGGGCACAGATCGATGAAGATGATAAAACGGATGAAATAAACAGCAGTTTCGACCGGATGGAAAAAGTGGCCCAGCAAGAATTTTATGATGTGGGCAATATGCTGGAAAAAGCCATCGGTATCATTATGCCGGATGATCCCGATTTTGCCAAGTCCCTGGTGGGAAGAATGTTTTTTTTCAAAGCCAGGGGATATTTTGGTAAGGCCCGGAAAATGGTTGACATCAACAATGCATTTCAATACGCATATACCGCAT
>CAZQGZ010000235.1:0-4101 GCA_964592935.1 uncultured Chitinophaga sp.
TTTCCCACATATCATCAATCAACCCCTGTAAATTGGGATAATCAGGTGCAATATCAGTTCCTTTCTTTCTTAATACCGGGTGTCCGTAAGCTACTATCGGAAGAATCATTGAAAGTATTGATTGATTAAAGTTTGATTGTTTGATGGTTGGTTTTCAGAAGCAAAGATACCTCCAATTCAACAATCAAACCATACGCTGCAAATACTCCTGGAGCATAATGGCAGCAGCAATTTCATCCACCAACGCTTTATTTCTCCGGTCTTTTTTCTTCATTCCCATTTCCAGCATGGCATCCTTTGCCATTTTGGAAGTAAATCGTTCATCCACTTTCCTGATAGGAATAGCAGGGAAATTCTTTCGCAGTTCCCGTATACACTTTTCAACCAGCGGAGTAGCGTGTGTGTCCGTATCGTCCCAGTTTTTGGGTTCCCCGATGAGAATAAGTTCCACCGGTTCCTTTTCAAAATAATCTTTCAGGAACGGGATCAGTTCTTTTGAATGCACCGTGGCAAGTCCTGTTGCAATGATCTGCAGCGGATCGGTAACGGCCAGGCCGGTGCGTTTGAGTCCGTAATCTATAGCCAGTATCCGGGGCAACTGATCAGAAATTAGTAATGAGAAATCAGGAATGTAAAAGTAAGTCGGCAATCACAAAGATCGCAAAAAGTATTGAGGCAATACCGTTGGCTGTCATGAATGCAATATTTACTTTTTTCAGATCATTGGGTTTTACAATGGAGTGCTGATAAATGAGCATCCCGGTAAAAATAAAGGCGCCGAGCCAGTATAACCAGCCAAAACCGCCATGCCATCCTGCAACGGTCACTGCCCCGGCACTGAATACATGTAACAATTCAGATACCCGCAATGCTTTTGATTTTCCCAACCAGGCCGGCACCGAATAAAGCTGATTCTCCTTATCAAATTGTTCATCCTGCAGTGCATAAATAATATCAAACCCGCTGACCCAAAACAAAACTGTCAAAGAAAATAATATGGGCAGCCAGTGAAAAACTCCGGTTACAGCCAAATAAGCACCGATGGGAGCCAGCGATAATCCCAGTCCAAGAATCAAATGACAAAACGGGGTAAATCTTTTGGTGTAACTGTATCCCAACACTACAGCCAGTGCAACCGGGGAAAGATAAAAACAAAGCCTGTTGATAAAAAAACAACAGGCAATAAACAGCAGGCTACTGGCAAACGTGAACAACAAAACATTATTTGCTTTTAAAATGCCCGAGGGAATCTCTCGTACTACCGTTCTTGGATTTTTTGCATCATATTTTCGGTCAAGATAACGGTTGAATGCCATGGCGGCACTGCGGGCAAAGACCATGCAGCCGATAACAAGTAAGAATTTTACACCCATTAATTTCCAGGGAAATTGCGGCCCGAAAATTTTTGTATGCCATCCCGGCACGAGTGAATTGTTTCCAAATAATGCCAAACAAAAACCGATCATCGCAAATGGCATGGCGAAAATGGTGTGGGAGAATTTAATAAGCGATAAATAACTTTTTACTTTACCCATGAATAATCAAAAATAAATAATCAAACCCTGTTCCTTACCAATTCCCATAATACAACCCCTGCCGCCGTTGCAATATTCAACGAATGCTTCATGCCCCATTGCGGAATTTCAATACAACCATCACATGACTGAATCGTGTTTTGCTCCACACCCGTCACTTCGTTGCCAAAAATGACTGCAATCTTTTCCCCGGGTTCAAAACCGATGGCATTCAATGTATAACTTCCTTCTGCCTGTTCCACTGCATAAACATTAAATCCCATTGTTCTTAACTCCGTTATGGCTTCTGAAGACGTTTTAAAATAATTCCATGTTACCGTTTCCTCTGCGCCCAATGCCGTTTTCCGGATTTCTTTATGCGGAGGCCTGGCTGAATAACCAATGATATAGATCGCTTCGATCAAAAAAGCATCAGCGGTACGGAACACACTGCCTACATTATAGGCACTGCGGATATTTTCCAAAACAACAATTATGGGAAATTTATCGGACTTCCTGAACTCTTCCACCGATTTTCTGCCCAGTTCAGCCATCGAAAGTTTTCGCATCGGGCAAAGGTAGGCTAAGAGAATAAAAGAGTAAAAGAGATAAAGAGTACATATCTCTCTTTTCCTCCTTTTCTCTTTTTATCTCTTAGCTATTATTTCAGATTCACGATCTTCTTATCCTTCGGGTACTTCACACTATAACTGAATCTTACTTTTTTACTCTCCCCGGGTTTCAGATCGATCTTCCAGGTAAGCACACCAGTCTCTGTATTGATCATGGCCTCACTCCCATCTTCCAGTTTTACTTCCACTTCTTTGATATTGCTCAGCGGGAACTGGTCTTTCAGCAAAAGATTTACATCCGTTATTTTATTATTCTTCACCAATATCTCATAAGTGAATACCTGTCTTGTATTGGCACCGCTTGTTTTGAGACTGCTCATTTCCTTTACCAGTGAACGTTTGACGGCGACCCGCTTATCCTTTCCCAGTGACAAATTCAATGTATCGGCCGTTGTATTGGGATCAATCACTGATTTACCCACATAGGTATCATCCATGATGATGTTGGCATCACCCGGCAACAGGTCAAGATTCTGCCAGTCGGCCACTTCAGCCAGCAGGTAAGCATCTTTATCCATCCTCGGTACTGCATAATTCTTAAGTGTGCAGGCGATCTCCTGGTCTTTGATGGTCACACTGTGCAGCTGACCATCGCTTTCAATATCATAAGGAAGGTCAATTTCAAAATTCGTATTCAGTTGCCCTTCATTCAGCGTAGTGTATTGCTGCAGCGTGCTGGGGTCGATCATTTTATCCTGCAACGGTTTTTGCCTGATCTGTCCCAAAGCATCCACTACCACCACTTCGGACATTGATTTTTCATCTTCATAAGACTGTATCATGTTTCGCGTTGCATTGCCCTGAGCCGCCCTTCTTTGCAGATCCGTATACAGACCCGGAACATATAACTGCAGGTACCAGGGTGTAAGAACAGGGGCCGAGACGCCAAAATTGGGGGTGCCTGTACTCAATGTCAATTTGGTATTCTTCCAGTCGATCCCTGAAGTTTGTGTCAATGATGCCTTATACACCATTTTCACTTTGTTGGTTTTTGAATTCACCCGGATATCATAAATGGCGGTCCAACCGGCATTGGTTGTGTAATACGATAATGCAACCGGTATCTCTTCCGCTTTTTTGCAAATGACCTGCAGGAAAACCTGGCCATATGGTTTTTGAATGACAGGTGTCAAGGTGGTTAACAGCGTTATTCTTTTCCGGAAATCTTCGATCCGTTTATTCTGCAGGCTGATGTTCTGGTTATGATTGTATATATTGGTTTTTGACTTATCGATCCTGGCATTGTAATATTCCAGCAATTTTAATAACTCCTCGCTGGTGATTGTTTTATTCCCGCTTGTATTGATCGTCGTTTCGATCAACAGGCCGGTCTTCACCAGTATTTCCTGTTCAATCCCGATCAGGTTGCTGATCCGGCCGATCTCTTTCTGTATTATAACAATGCTGTCTTCCAGTTTTTCCGCTTCTTTGCTTTTTACCACCGGTGGTGCAGTGGGATAAAAAACTTTATAGTGCTGTGAAAGCAAAGCCACATCTTCCGGTACACTTACCTGCAGACTATTGATATCAACGGTGGTGCTAAGCTGGCTGATGATGATAATCCGGGTGGTTGCATCCACTTTCACTTTTGACAGGTGGGTGAGTTCGGCACCGTATCCAAAATAGACAGTTGCATTGTTCATGTTGGCATCCGCTTTTACCGTATCGGTGACTCCATGGGTATTATTACGGGCATTGGATACGGCGCAGGAAGACAGGATCCCGCATAACAGGAAAAATTTTTTCATGGCAATTTTAATTTTTTAAGGGATGCAGAAAGAATACATGTTACATAAACACTTTCTTATTTTTGTCACTCCCGGTATCCGAAAATGATCGGGGCAGGAAAAGCCATGGCAAAAGCAACAACCTCCGATACACCCATGATGAAGCAACACCGGGCGATCAAACAAAAATACCCGGATGCCATTTTATTATTCAGGGTAGGCGATTTT
>CAZQGZ010000236.1:0-4093 GCA_964592935.1 uncultured Chitinophaga sp.
CAGTGATCATTGCTGCGGAAAAAAGTAGCCTTGTGTTTGTTATCAAACTCGTAAGCCTTTAAGATCGTATCATGGAGATCAAAAAAAGATTGCGTGTGCCGGATAACCACATCGCGGTACACTGTTTCATCTTCTTCAAAATAAACCCTGAATTTCAGTATAGCCATATGCAAATTTAAGGGTTCTTTACTTTCAAACCCATCTCCCCTGCTTTCTCAATAACAAAAGCAAGAGCGGCTTCTTTTGTATTGGGGATCATACCATCCAGCATGGCATCTTTTAAGGCATCCTTTAAAATACCAACCGGTTTTGAAGGGGGCAGACCAAAGATCTCCATGATCATGATCCCATCCACGGGCGGCTGCCAGTTGCGGATATGATCTTTTTCTTCCACCGCTTTGCACCGTTCCCGCACCAGTTGAAAATTTTCGAGGTAACGCCTGACCTTTGTTTTATTTTTTGAAGTGATATCCGCTTCGCAAAGCATCATCAGCGAATCGATATCTTCACCCGCATCAAATAACAGGCGGCGTATAGCGGAGTCCGTTATATTTTCTTTGGTCAGGCTGATCGGGCGCAGGTGCAATTCCACCATCTTTCTTACAAAACGCATCTTTTCATTTTGCGGAAGTTTCAATTTGCCGAATATCTTCGGCACCATCCTTCCTCCCACGACTTCATGACCGTGAAAGGTCCAGCCATGTCCTTCTTCAAAATTTTTGGTCACGGGTTTGGCAATATCATGCAATATGGCGGCCCAACGAAGCCAGGGGTCATCCGTTTTTGCCGATAAATTATCCAGCACCTGCAGGGTGTGGTAAAAATTATCCTTATGACCGAGCCCATCTTTGTATTCGGCGCCGGCCAGGTCCACCATTTGGGGAAAAATGATTTGCAGCAACCCGCTTTTGTACAGGAGTTCAAACCCGATGGATGGTTTGGGAGATGCAACGATCTTATTCAGTTCATCCGTAATTCTTTCCTGGGAAATAATTTGTATCCGTTCAGCCGTATCTATCATTCCCTGCCAGGTTTTTTTCTCAATTTCAAAACCCAATTCGGTGGCAAAACGGATCCCTCTCATCATGCGGAGCGGATCATCACTGAATGTCAATACCGGGTCCGTGGGAGTACGGATGATCTTATCTTCCAAATCTTTCACGCCGTTGAACGGATCTATAAGATGACCAAAGCCTGCCTGTCCGGCAGGCAGGTTTTCTTTATTCAGGCTTATAGCCAATGCATTGATGGTAAAATCACGGCGGTTCTGATCATCCTCCACTGTTCCCGGTTCCACATCCGGCTTACGTGATTCAGCCCGGTAACTTTCTTTACGGGCTCCGACAAATTCCAGATCAAACCCATCACCCGTTATAAAATGTGCTGTACCGAAATTTTTAAAGAAGTTGACTTGAGGAACGGGATCAAAATGCTTGGCCGATCTTTTTGCCAAAGCAATGCCATCACCGATACAAACAATATCGATGTCCTTGGTTGGCCTGCCCAGAATTTTATCCCTGACAAAACCGCCGATCAGGTATGTTTCCATGCCTTCTTCTTCTGCTGCACGGGCGATCTTTTTTAAAATGTGTAATTCCTGTCTCGTACAAGTTATCTGCATACGGAGCAAAGATAAATGGATGAAGGGACAAGGCACAAGGTACAAGGTACAAGTCAGGGCCGGATCACAGTTGGAGTTCCATTTGTCCATTTGATCAGGGAAGATGGTTCGGCAATGGTATCATCATCCTGCCTGTATTGAACGATGTAATCAACTCCTTTTTTAATATCGGCTGCTACAGCTGAGAAATTTTGCGCAGGGGGAAGACCTGAAATATTGGCTGAAGTTGAAACAATGGGTTTCCGGAATCTTTTGATCAGTTGGCGGCAAAATATTTCCCGGCAGATGCGGATGGCAATGCTACCATCTTTATTGATTAGATTTTCAGCGAGGCCTATCGCACCCTCGTAGATCACCGTGGTTGGCTTTATTAATTTTTCCAGGTAATCAAAAACCTGCAGATCGGGTCCTGCTGTATACTTCAATACCTCTTTTTCATCAGCCACCAGCACGATCATGGCTTTTTCATCGGTTCGTTTTTTCAGCTTATAAATTTTCTCCACCGCGTTGGCATTCGTTGCGTCACAACCGATACCCCAAACGGTATCGGTAGGATACAGGATGAGGCCGCCGGTATGTAATACCCGCAAACATTGTTCGATATCATTTTCAAAATCTACCATATGCTTTTATATACACTCATAACTGCCTCAGCGCTTTTCTGGGGGGTAAAATTTTGCGCATGCAGCCAGCCTTTTTCAATCATTTCATCTGCAAATTGCTGATCCGAACAGATCTTTTTCATAGCAGCGGCAATTTCCTCCGCATGGGCAGGGTTTACATAATATGCTCCATCTCCCCCGGCTTCCGGCAAACAGGATATGTTGGAAGTAATGACAGGCAATTTACTCCACAATGCCTCCAGCACCGGGATACCGAATCCTTCGAAAAAGGATGGATAGATCATGGCAATGGCAGACTGGTAAATTGCGGGGAGATCAGCCGATGGATTTTTGTATCGCTCCATCTGCATTGAGCGTTTCAGTAACCCGGCTTCATCTTCTTCACTGATAAAACTTTTTTTATCCTGCCTGTCCAACTCTTCTTCGTAATCCAACATTTTCAAGCGATACCTGAATGATTGCAGGGGTTCCTTCTCTGAAAGAAAAATGATGTTGTCCGTCAGTCCGTTTTGCCTGATATAGTCTTTTACCTTTTCCTTATAACTCCCACCGTCACCGATAACGACCAACGGAAAATTCAATTCATTCTTAAGAAGCAAAACAGCTTTGCAAATGTTCATCAGGTTTTTTCTTTCAATGACCGAGCCGACATACAGAAAGAATTTGTCGGGCAGGTTATACTTCTCTTTCACGAACAACCTTTCTTCTTCACTTACCCTTTCCGCAAAATCGGGGTTGCAGCTTTGATAACATACGCGGATCCTGCTTTCGGGTATTTTGTACAATTCAATGATATCTTTTTTGGTTTGTTCACTGATCGCTATCACTTTGTCGGCATGGGTACAGGCATACCTGAATTTTTTACGGTATATTTTTACATCCACAAAACTATATTGCTCCGGGTACCTTTCATGAATCAGGTCATGAATGGTAACAACAGATCGGGTGCCTGTCTTGTGAATACCCAGGGGAATTTCATGACTCAACCCGTGATAGAGATCAATCTTCAGTTCTCGCAGATCTTTTTTTACCCAGCTGCTCCGCCAGGCAGCGGTGAACATCCGGTGAAAAAAAGTTTTGGGATGTATCTCATTTAGGTTTTCAGCATGCAGCTGATAACGTGAATTAGGTTTCGGGTTGAATAAATAATATTGATGTTCCGGGTAATACTCCGACAAGGAATACAACAGGTTTCGGCTATAATGCCCAAGCCCCGTGTTGTTGTGAAAAGCCCTTTTTGCGTCGAAACCGATGTTCATGGACGCAAAGATAAGTCTGCGATGCAGTAAAGTCAGAAAGACCGGAAGACCGAAAGTCAGAAGGACTATTCAATAAAGCATTAACATTCTTCCTGACTTACCGACTTCCGGTCTTCCGGACTTACCGACTCTCCGACTTACCGACTTTCAGACTTTCGGACTATTTTTACTAAAATTAATTTACTAATGAAAGATCTGATTTCCGCAGCCTGGAACATCCGCAGTTTACTGAAAGAAACAAGATACAGTGATGCTGTAAGGGCGGTGATCGAAGAACTGGATAAGGGAAGATTAAGAGTTGCTTCCCCCTCAGAAAATTCAGCCGGTGAACAGGGTAAATGGGTCGTGAATGAATGGGTGAAACAAGCCATCCTGATGTATTTCGGGATTCAGCCAATGCAGACCTGGGAACTGGAGCCTTTTGAATTTTATGACAAGATGCTGTTGAAAAAAAATTACCAGGAACTCGGTGTCAGGGCCGTTCCTCATGCAGTAGCGAGATACGGGGCTTACCTCGGGAAAAATGTGGTACTGATGCCTTCCTATGTCAATATCGGCGCTTATGTGGATGAAGGAACGATGGTGGATAC
>CAZQGZ010000237.1:0-4041 GCA_964592935.1 uncultured Chitinophaga sp.
TACATATCTTCTTTCTTGAGATGAAACATGTCCATGGCCAGTTTACAGGCCCATAATTTCACCCCGGAAGCTTTTAAAATATCGAGGAATTCGTGAACACCGGGTATATCCAGTTTTCCCATTTCTTTTTTCATCATACTGGTAGCAAGGGCTTCCATACCGGGAAGACCGCCCAGCATGGTTGGAATATGCATGGCGGGGTTGCCCACTGTTGCTACATGGAGGTGTTCCAGTTTCTTTTTGTGAATGGCTTCCAGTCCGAAAAATGTAAAAAATATCTCGGCTTCAATCCCTTCCATACGGGCGCCATTGGCAAGAATAAATGCGGCGTATACATTTTCCAGCGTGGCTTTGGAAAGAATGATCATCATTTTTTTTATATCACCATTTTGTTCGCTCATGGTTATGAATTTTTCAGTTTATATACAACTTGCGGGTTTTGGGATTCCGGCAATTTTAGTGGCTTTTTTCAGGGGACCCTGCGGGAACAGGGCATAGAATTCTTCAATGGTAATAACTCCGCTTTTACCGATTTTCCGGATGCTCAGGGCTGCATTATTTTTATGCTGATCCTGGAGATAGTCTATCACTTTCCAATGTTTTTCAGTCAGGTCTGCAATACATTCCTCTTTTGCGATTTCGGCAGCAACAAATTTGTCCCATTGGGAAAAATCGGTGAGGTAACCCTCTTCATTTACCTTGATGCATTTGCTGCATATGATCTTTTCCATATAATTTATTTTATGGTTATTGAAAATGTTTTCCTTCCGTTTTCATGGCCGTGGATACAAAAGGAATATGTGTTCCTTTCAGCAGCATGTTCCAGTAAATCCACCGGAATGCCAGTTTACCCATATGATTCATCCGGCTTTCTTTCAGTAACCGTAAGGGACCAATACCCGGGAATGGGAATGTCCCTTCAACCGGTTCATGGGTATAATTAAAATCGATAAGCAAGGCCTTCCCGTTTCCGGTTTCAACAAAACAATTGGCATGCCCGTCAAATTCTTCTTTCAGCGGTTCTCCTTTTATAAAATGTTTGATGTTTTCAGTAAGGATCTCTGCTTCAAAATGCGATACGGATCCGGCTTTGGAAGCGGGAATATTTGTTGCATCGCCCAGCACAAAAATTTCCGGGTGTTCCAGAGATTGTAAGGTGGCTTTATTGGTAGGCACATAGTTCAGGTCATCCCCCAGGCCGGAACGTTCAATCAATGCATCTCCTTTATTGGTGGGAACAGTTACCAAAAGATCAAAAGGAACTTCCCTTCCTTCGTAATCAATGATCTTTTTATTTTCATTATCCACTCTTTTAATTCCGAAATCAGTTACCTGGCTGATGTTTTTTTCCTCCAGCAGGTGACTCAGTGTTTCGGTGGCTTTCGGTTTGGTGAATGCACCGCTTAATGGAGTTACATAAGTTATTTCCACCTGTTCTCTCATTTTTTTGTGTTTGAAATAGGAGTCGGCAAGAAATGCAAATTCCAGCGGAGCGACCGGGCATTTGATCGGCATTTCGGTGATATGCACAACCAGCTTTCCGCCTCTCCAGTCACGAAGTTTATTTCTCAGGGCAAGGGCGCCCTCAAAGGTGTAAAAATCAAAAACGCTATTTCTCCATTCTTTCCCGTCCATCCCTTCCACTTCTTCAGGCGCAATGTTACATCCGGTTGCGATGATCAGGATATCATAATGGATCACATCCCCGCTGAACATCAGCACTTTTTTTTCACCGGTGCTGATCTTTGCTATTTTATCATTGATGAGGTTGACCCCTTTTGGTACGAATTTTTTTACGGGCTTTACGATATCCTCGGGTTCGTAAATATCAAAAGGCAAAAAAAGATAGCCGGGTTGGTAATAATGTTCCGTACGTTCCTCGATCAGGTCAATTTCCCAGGATTCTTTGTCCAGTTCGTGATTCAGGTGATTGGCCATCATGGTTCCTGCCGTTCCGGCTCCGAGTATAACTAATTTTTTCATGATATCTCATTGCTCTTTGATTGTTGAGCATCACAAAACTACCTGCGGCGCAGGCATTTTTAAATGAGTTGAATCAGTGGTATGAATGAAATGAATCAAGTAACATTTGTAACATTTGTTACCAACGTTAATAGCAGGTTTTGTTATAAAATGAGGAATGTTCGGAAAAAGTCCCGGGGCAAATTATAGGAAGAGGATATTTTATCTAATGGCGGAAATGTCTCGGTAAAAACTTTTACTAAAGTAAAATTCAAAAGAAACGATATGAAGCCCCGTAAAAGCAGAAATGAAGAGAAAGAAAACTACGCCTGTTCATAATAAGGAACCTCATCATTACTCACCGTTTCTTTTTGCTGCCAGTAAGCAGGAGTTACAATATGACCATCCGGTGTTTTCAGCATCCTGCCATAAATGGCGTTGATCGTATTAAATGTATAATCTGTTACACCAACGGTATAAGTCTCCGGAACAGGAGGAGGTGGTGGTGGCGGAACCGCGGCACCTTCTTCAGTTTTTACAACAGGTGTTGCAGCAACTTTCGGCGCCGGAGTCGGAACAACCACAACGGAATAGCTGTTAAACTCCAGCAATTTTTTCAGGAATTCAACCCGTTCGGGTTTTACATTCTTTTCCACGATGCCGCATTTGACACCGTTCAGTTCTTCGAATTCGTGATTTTTATTGAGAGCCATTTTTGAGTCGTTAATCGTGAGTCAATAGTCGTTGGTCGCAGTTCCTTATCCCGGTCTTTCAAATTAAATTTTGAATATATTCATAGATCCAGCTAAATAATCCAACCAGCACAATACCTGCCGCACAAAGGATCAATGCAAATTTTGTAACGGTGTTGGTTTTTATAGGCTCAATGGGCTGTTCATTTTTTTCCATGAACATGGCCCTTACCACACGCAAATAATAATACAGTGAAATGATCAGGTTCAGTGCCGCAACGGTAATGAACATATAACTGGCTTTGGAAGCCCCGGCCGTGAGTAAAAACAATTTGCCAAAGAATCCGGCAGTGGGCGGAATCCCCGCCAAAGAGAACAGGGCCAGGGTCATCATCCAGACGAGGAAAGGATTGGTTTTGTATAATCCTTTATAATCATCGATGTTTTCTTTACCGGTTTTTTCTGAAATAACTGCAGCAACACCGAATGCGGCGAGGTTCGAGAAGACATAGATAAGTATAAAATAAACAACCGATGTGATACCGGCATTGTCATGACTGCTGATGCCGACAAGAATAAAACCAACCTGCGCAATCGAAGAAAATGCAAGGAAACGCTTGATATTCTGCTGGCGCAAGGCAAAGAGATTGCCGATCACCATGGTGGCAATGGCCAGTATCACCAGCATCGTGTACCAGGCCTGCAGCATGGGTTGAAAAGCATTGTAAAGGAAACTGATAAAAACAAAGGCGATGGACCCTTTTGAAACAACAGAAAGGAATGAAGTCGCGGCAATCGGCGAACCTTCATATACATCGGCGGTCCAGAGATGGAACGGAACAATAGAAAGTTTGAATGCAAAAGCTGCAATCAGAAATATAAATGCGAATAACTGAAAGGCTGATCCATCCAGTTGCGCGGGTATTTCCGTAAAACTG
The DNA here is from genome assembly GCA_964592935.1 of uncultured Chitinophaga sp. GTDB lineage: Bacteria > Bacteroidota > Bacteroidia > Chitinophagales > Chitinophagaceae > JJ008. The sequence goes on from CAZQGZ010000237.1 coordinate 3,593, forward strand.
ATCGTTCCCGTAGCTCCATACATCAGGGAAATACCGAAAAGCAGGATGCCCGAGGAGAAAGCAGAAGACAGGATCATTTTCATCGCTCCTTCGGATGAACGTTTTTTCTCCAGGTCAAAATTGGCCATCGCTGCCAACGGGATCGTGGCCAGTTCCAGCGATAAATAAAACATCAGCAGGTTGCCGCTGGAGATCATGAAGAACATACCCAGCAGGGAGGAAAGCATCAGCATGAAAAATTCCGGTAGATGCGGCGTCTTCTTCAACCAGTCGGCACACAGCAAAGAAATAAGATAGACGCCCAGGTTCAGAATGTTCTTCTGAAAAGCGATCAGGGGGCCGGTATGGAACATGTCGCCAAAAAGATTCCCGCTTTTGTTGAAGAAAAACCCGCCCACAAAATTCAGCAGTAATAAAACCTGGAGTAAAGATAGTAATGACTCATTCTT
>CAZQGZ010000238.1:0-4032 GCA_964592935.1 uncultured Chitinophaga sp.
TCCAGGAAAAAACCGGGAAACTGGCCGGGAAAAAAGTGGCCATCATCGGCGATATCATGCATAGCCGCGTAGCGCAAAGCAATATTTACCTGCTTAAAAAAATGGGGGCCGAGGTCACGGTTTGCGGCCCGCCAACCCTGATCCCGAAATATATCGGTGAAGCATTGGGAGTGAATGTGAGTTATAACCTGGAAGAAACCCTGGCATGGTGTGATGTGGCGAATGTTTTACGCATTCAACTGGAAAGACAGAACCAGGTATTATTTTCCTCGCTCCGGGAATACAGCCTGGCCTATGGCATCAATAAAAAACTGCTTGATGGTTTGAATAAAGAAATTGTCATAATGCATCCGGGCCCCATCAACCGGGGTGTGGAAATTGACAGTGATGTGGCTGATAGCAAACAATCCATTATCTTACAGCAGGTGGAAAATGGAGTAGCCGTTCGAATGGCAGTGTTGTACCTGTTGTCCGGCAGAATATCGGGCAATAATTAGTAATCAGTAATTAAAAATTCTTCATGCAGCGTATTTGTCTTTTCCCCGGTACATTCGATCCCGTCACACTCGGTCATGTCGATATTATCAACCGGGCCCTGCCTCTATTTGATAAAATAGTGGTTGGGATAGGGTCGAATACCTCCAAGGCGCCCATGTTTACTGATGAACAGCGGTTAAAATGGATCAATGAAATTTACAAAGATGAGGAAAAGGTGGAAGGCGCCGTGTATGAAGGGCTGACCATAAATTTTTGCCAGAAGATCGGGGCTCATTTTATTTTACGCGGTATCCGTTATGTCAGCGATTTTGAATATGAAAAAACGATCGCTGATGCCAACCGGACCCTGGATAAAAGCATTGAAACGGTTTTCCTGACCGGGGAACCCAAATACACTTCAGTTGCTTCAACGATTGTCCGGGATATTATCAGGAACGGGGGAGATGCCAGTCATTTTCTCCCGGAAATTGTTTATCGGTCATTGCCCAAATAAGCGGGATAATACGGGGTCACTAACTATCTTTCAAACCCTTGTCCAGGTTGGGTTCCGAATGTTTTTGCCAGCTATTTTTCAGTATTAAACTTTCAATACAGATTTCATTTTAATAGGGCCAGGTTCAAAACATCTGTAACGGAAGGGAAAGAATTTTTCAGGTAAGGCTGCAGGTCTTTTGGGTTTACCCATTTTATTTCATGTATACCTTCTTCAAGTTGAGGAACAGCTTTCTGTATACCGCGGACGCTCATGTTGAACCAGTGCGATTCTTTCAGAATAAATCTTGCACCTTCATGGTAAGTGTGATAGGTAATGGTGAGAGGTGAAATCAGTTTTACCTGTTTGAGCCCCGTTTCTTCCTCCACTTCACGGACGGCACAATCCTCCAGTTTTTCTCCTTTATCCAGTTTGCCTTTTGGCAGATCCCAATGGCCCCGGCGGAAAATGATCAGTATTTCTTTTTTTTCATTCTTTACCAATCCACCGGCAGCGCGGATGAAGGTGAATTTTTTAAAAAAAAATTTTTTAAGTTCTTCCAGTTCGGAATGGTAAAAAACACCAGCATGGATCTCCGGCTGCTCCATTTCATGTATCATGGATTTGACCGTATGACTGTTCAGTTCGTCAATAAAGACAGCATCATCATGATGAATGTATGGCTGTATGGTTTCATCCACCGCATCACAAAGGAAAAGGGGTTTATTATTAAAATATATTTTAATAAACATATTGAAGGCACAAGGCACAGGGCACAAGGTACAAGAATCCTCAATTCGATTATTCCCTTTCCATTTGTAAATTTCCTGAACGGAGAAAATCACAGGGGCAACGGGAAGATACAGGTACCATCCATTCAGGCTTTTATTTTATCATCCTTTTTGCTTATGATAAAATAAAAAAAGAAGGAAAAAATGTGCTGTAAGACCTTGTTCCTTGTGCCCTGTACCCTGTACCTTCGTTATATGACAGATGAGAAAGCGATTGCCGAAAAACTTCTTCAGGTCAACGCTATAAAATTAAGTCCGGAAAATCCTTTCACCTGGGCCAGCGGCTGGAAGAGTCCTATTTATTGCGACAACAGGAAAGTATTATCATTCCCCTACATAAGGGATTTCATCAAATCAGAAATGTGCAATATCGTGTTTGAAAAATTCCCGGATGCTCAATTGATCGCAGGGGTGGCCACGGCTGGTATTGCCTGGGGCGCTATGGTCGCCGATCAGTTGAAGCTGCCGTATTTATATGTGCGGCCCAAACCAAAGGAACACGGATTAGGGAACCAGGTGGAAGGATATTATGAGCCGGGACAAAAAACGGTCGTTATCGAAGATCTTGTTTCCACCGGTCGAAGCAGCCTGCAGGTGGTTGATGTATTAAAAGAAGCGGGGTTGAAGGTGTCCGGTATGGTCTCGATATTCACCTATGGCTTTTCCGTTGCAACCGAATCTTTCAAAAAAGCATCATTGACTTATTATTCCCTGACAGATTACCCGGTTTTGATCGGGCTGGCGATGGAAAGGGGGATGGTATCGGCCGGTCAGCTCGAGGTATTGTTAAAATGGCGGGATGATCCGGCAAACTGGAAGGGGCTTCATTCTGATAAATGATATTTGAAAATTGTTTGTTGAAAATTGTTTGTTAACTTATTGAGTCTTTTCATAAGGAGAAAAAGACTCAATATATCAACACTCAACTTTCAATTATCAATGCCGGGAAACCTAAATGCGGGAATTGTTTTTGAAACCTGAAATGCCAATGACAAACATGAAAAAATTTCTTATAACCACTATTGCAATTATTTTTTTGTCATTTGCAGGCCTTTCTCAAACCAAGCCTGTACTGACCGCCATTATCAAAACTCCCAATGCGCTCTGTGAAAAATGCAAGGAAAGGATCGAAGGACAGTTGAAACGTTATGACGGGGTGGGTGAAGTAACGGTGAATTACAGGAAGGGAGAGACGAAAGTTAAATATATAACAGACCGGATCAATATTGAAGAAATAAAAGCGATCATTGCCAATTGTGGTTATGATGCGGATGATATCCCGGCCAGTGAAGATGCTTACAAGCTTCTCCCCAAATCCTGCAAGAAATTTGAAGACGGGGGAGGACACCCCAAGCCAAAAACTCCTCCGCAGCCGCCTCAATAAATGCAGGAATTTTTGATACCAGACATTTGAGTCTTGTATCTTGTATATTGAGTCTTGAGTCTTTTCAGGCAAGTACAAAGACTCAATATTCAAGTTTTCGCAACAGCGAAGAACATATGTCTATTTAATCAATTCACTCCATTTTTGTTTTCCTTCATACCTGATAGGATAATTAATAAAAACCGGTCCCTTCCCTGCTTTTGCCCATCCATCCAGTTTAAGCGTTACCTGTTTATCGGTGACCGCCGCAGAAATATTTTCAACGAAATGACTCATATCCATTTTTAGCCGGACAGGTATTTGAAAATTACCGAGGGCCGGGACCCTGACAAGAGTATCCACTGTAAAATAACCCAGCAGGTTTCCGTCCAGCCAGGCATTGCCTTCGGCCTCCTTTATTTTTAGCCGGAACCCGTTTGGATTAAAAAAAAGCATATTGAAAGAAAGACTGGATTCTTTGAGACCAAAGCTGTGAATCCTGAAATTTTCGATGCCTTTAATTTCAGGGTCTTTCACAGCCCTGCAGGAGGGGAGGGCAAGTGAGAGAAGAAGCCCAAAAATTAATCCGTAAAAAATTCCTTTCATGAATAAGATTGATGAGTTGAAAATAGGGGGGAATGACGGATTTTCAGTTAATATTTCGATGAAAGGGCATCTACTTCCCATCCTACGGTACAGGTTCAAGATACAACGGGTTACGAAAACAGATAGTAGAAAAGAAGTTAATTCGTTTAGTATCAATGTTTCTGAAAACGGGGTAAAATCAGGAAGACTCCGAAAGATGTCCGAAAATGCCTTAAATTTAATTTTAAGTGAAAGTTTAGGAGAAATGCCTCCCGATCTGATAAAATGGATTGAAGAAACGACTGTTTTTATTACTGCTTAGA
>CAZQGZ010000239.1:0-4030 GCA_964592935.1 uncultured Chitinophaga sp.
TTTTGAGTTTTGAAAATTCTTCCCGGCTATACCCCGACAGGTTGCAGGCGCTGTTATTAAACTGATGAATAATTCCATCGTAAGAAAATACCGCGATAACATCAGTGGCCTGCTCAATCAGCTCCTTGTATTTTTCCTCACTTTTTGCAATCAGGATTTCCCGTTCTTTTTTTTCTGTTATGTCAAGCAGCATATTAATGGCGCCCGACAACCTGCCCTGGCTGTTAAACAATGGCGATGGATAAGGAATCACATGCCTGAAGCTTCCGTCGGGCCGCAGTAACATAATTTCCCGGCCATATACCGGTTTTGCATCTCTAAGTGTAACTGCCATTGGACAATTATCAAATGGCAAATCAGTTCCGTCCGGATTGTATATTTTCAGGGCGCCGCAGCAATAATCTTTTTCCAGGTCCGGTTCCTGGCCCCATAGCTCTACGGCAGCTTTATTGTACAGTTGTATATGACCTGAAGCATCGCATGTGTAAACCGCCTCCGGTAAATTCTGTATCAGCTCCAGGTATTGTTTTTCCTTTTCCTTTAATTCTTTATTGAGCCTGGTTTGTTGCGTAATATCATTGAATATAAGAACAGCACCGGCAAGATTACCAGAGTCATCCAGCACGGGTGTGCTCGTATTGCGGATAATAAATTCTTCTTCCGCTTTTGACTTCAGCACGGTATTATTTTCCCATTCAATTTTTTTTCTGTCCCTTAGGATTCGGGTTACAACATTTTCAACCGGCTTGCCGCTTTGTTCATTTTCCACTTTGAACACATTATTAAGCAGTTGTTTTTTTGCATCCTCCCATTTCCACCCGGTAAATCTTTCGGCAGCGGGGTTCATGTATAAAATCCGGCCTTCCGTATCAGTGGTTATTAATCCCTCGCCCAGGCTTTTCAGCGTTATCCTGAAATTTTCTTTCTCCACCCTGAATTGTTCACTTATTTTCCGGGTTTTCTTAATCTCCTGTACCAATAAGTACAAAACCAATAAAAGCAGCAGCAACGAAATGATAACACCTGCAAAGGCGAGCATATTATACTTTCTGTTTGATTGCTGAAATCCGGTTCGTGACTGTTCCAGCTTTGCCTGCAGTATTTTATTGAATTGAAGGTTTATTTTTGAAATGCTATCAGATAGCCTGAGCCCTTCACCACTTTCCATAAGAATTTGGGCTGCTTGCCGGTTATCTTCTGCGCAATATTTATATACCTGTTCCATAAAGGCAATCTTCCTTTTGAGGAGGCTGTCTGAAATATTATAAGCCGGTATTCCTGCTTCCTTCCCTGCCATTTTTTGCAACTGTTGCAGGTTTAGAAATTCTGAACGGGCGGAGTTTATAGATGGATTGAATTCGCTGCCAAACTGTTTATCTCCGGTAACCAGGTAACCGCGGATGGCTGATTCTGCAGTTTTGATGTGAAGCCCAAGTTTGTCAGAGGCGTTCAGTTGGGCAATTATTGCAGCTTGCCTGCTGTATTCATTTTTCAGCCGGGGGCCCTGCATTATATAATAATAAATGGCTGCCGCCATTAGAAATACGGTAAAAAAAAGCAGCGCCAGCAATACATTTTTTTTAGCCGGCCATTTACCTGTGTGGCTTGCCTTTGTTTTCATTTCCCCCGAATAACTTGTTCCCTGATTAGGTTTTTTATTAAGAATAACTCATGCTGCAGTAAAACAGGGCCGGCCAAAAGATTTTGAGCTGACATTTAATATCCCGACATTCCTTTTGTACTCGGACAGCCACAATTCTTTCCGCCTTTACCTGTACCTGAATAATAATTTTTATTGCAGGCCGTCAATAAGAGAACTGCCAAAAACACTAAAAACACCCTGCTGATAATTTTCATAAATTGGCTTTTAAAGGGAGACTAATTTAAAACTATTTTACGAATAAATAAGTATCCGGCCTGACCTGAATTTCAAAAATTAACATGAATCAGCTTTTAAAAGAAAAAAAGCAGGGAAAACCACGAATATTGGTAGCCCCATTGGACTGGGGGCTGGGCCATGCCACCCGCTGCATACCCATCATCCGCGAATTGCTGGAAAAAGGTTGTGATGTTTGGCTGGCCGGGGAAAGAGCACAAAAAGAATTGCTGAAAACAGAATTTCCTGATCTGCCTTTCCTGGATTTACCAGGCTACAGGATACGTTATTCAAAAACAAAGAAAGGGTTACCCTGGAAAATGTTACAGCAGGGATCAAAACTTAAAAGGGCTATTTCAAATGAAACCCTGTGGTTGAAAAAAGCCGTTAAAGAACACCATTTAGATGCTGTTATCAGCGATAACCGGTATGGACTGTATCATAATAAAATTCCCTGCATCTTCATTACACACCAGTTGAATATTAAAAGCCCCTGGGGCAAGTGGGCTGAAAATATCATCCGGAAAAGAAACTACAAATTTATTTGCCGTTTCAGAGAATGCTGGGTGCCCGACAGCAACAATGAAGACAATCTTGCCGGGGAACTATCACTCCCCGAAAAAAAACCGGTTATTCCAATTCATTACATCGGATTACTTTCAAGGTTTCAAAAACAAAACAGCCCTGAACAGAAGGAACATCTTCTCATAATTCTTTCCGGTCCTGAACCCCAAAGAACGATACTGGAAAATAAAATTGTAAATGAGATTGGCCATTATAACGGCACCGCTACCGTAGTAAGAGGATTGCCTGGTTCAGCCTCGCTTATTCCTTCCACCAATATGATTCATTTTTACAATCACCTTCCTGCAAAAGAAATGAACGATGAGATGATGAAAGCGGAATATATTATTTCAAGAAGCGGTTACAGCACCATAATGGATGTTATCTCGTTGAAGAAAAAAAGTATCCTGATTCCCACTCCGGGACAAACGGAACAGGAATACCTCGCAAAATACCTGATGCAGAAGGATTTGGTCTTTGCATTATCTCAAAAAGAATTATCACTGAATGTTGCTCTTTCAAAAGCAAAACAATTCAATTATCAGGCTCCTCAGATCGGTCATGCCGGTTTATTGGAACAGGCAATCCATAACCTTGTTTCGGGTACTGGTTCGGTTTGAAGTTTTATAACGTTATGCCACGAAGCTTTCATGAGGAACGCTTTGTGTTAGTGCCCTGGTTTCTATATGGCAAAAAATTCAAATTGATGCCCTGTCTGGTTTTATCTCTGTGAAAAAAACGAGCTGTCCTTTACATACTTTTGCTGATAAATCAATTTTCTGCAGGCCAATACCAAGGCACATATCGCTGTCCTTTTTACCAATATTTTCTTTACAGCCAATTATAGCCTTGTAAAATATGTTTCGCCATCGCATGTCGGTCCTTATGGCCTGAATATTCTCCGGGTAGGCATCAGCCTCTTTCTATTCTGGCTGGTATGGACCATGGGTAACACCAAAGCCGGAATAAAAAAAGAACACCTCGTACGTTTTCTGCTCTGCGGATTGACCGGTGTAGCTATCAACCAAACACTACACCCACGAGTCAGCCATTTTCGGAGAACAGGATCACGGTCAGGTCGGCGACTCGTCCGAGTATTCAGAGTAACAACCCGCAACAGTTCTATTCCTCGAAAACGGGCGTGGCGGACGTTGGCTGCCGATCGATCCATTTAAGAATACGTTCGTGGCGGCGAGTGAGGAAGGTGGTCTTTCGCAGAGGGTCGTATCGACGCGGCGAGGGCAACATCGCCGCGAGCCATGCGGCTTCGTCGGATGTCAACTCAAGGGAAGGTTTGCCGAAGTGATGGCGGGCCGCGGCTTCAGCTCCATAGATTCCATATCCCCACTCGGCGACGTTGAGATACACCTCGAGGATGCGCGACTTCGGCCAGCTGAGCTCGAGCAGGACCGCGAAGTACGCCTCGAGCGCCTTGCGCACCAGGCTCTGTCCCGACCACAGGAAGAGGTTCTTGGCGACCTGCTGCGTGATCGTGCTCGCACCGCGCAGTCTGCCGCCGTCGCGCGCCTCGTCGATCGAGGCCACGATCTCCTGCACGTCGAAGCCGAAGTGATCCTTGAAGCGCTGGTC
>CAZQGZ010000240.1:0-3973 GCA_964592935.1 uncultured Chitinophaga sp.
GATTGTAAAGATGGACGGCGCAAAACACCGGGGCTGGGGAAAGAAAGGAAATATAGTAGAGGGGGAGTAATTCTATCGAAAAGGAAAAACATGGTTATCTTACCAGAACTCATCTCAAAGGCCATAATTTGAAAGCACACAATGAAATTAATTGTTTATTACAAAAGCGTTGTGTCCTTTGTGTAACCTTTGTGGCCTTTGTGTTCCTTTAAATTACGAACTTTAAGATGTGTGCTAAAAACTAGTGTTTCTTCTGGCTTTGCCCGGAATGCAAAAAAAGACTTTGCTGTGTAATATGGGCTTATTTATTGTAATAGTGAAGAGGCTTCACACCTGTGGTAATAAGCAAATGACGGGCAGCCGGAAATAATTGATTGGTTAATTGAAGTATTGTGTAAATTAGTTCGCTTAAACTTACTATTATGTCATTTGATTGGAAAGGAGTTTTCCCGGCATTGAACTCTCCGTTTACAGTAAACGATGAATTAGATCTCCCTCTTTTTGAAAAAAATCTTGCCGCACAACTGGAAGCCGGTGTGGATGGAATTGTAATCGGCGGCTCACTCGGCGAAGCGAGTACTTTAACAACGGCTGAGAAAGGCGAGTTGGTAAAAACAGCACTGGCGAAACTGGAAGGAAAGATCCCGGTCATATTGAATATCGCCGAAGGCAGCACGAATGAAGCATTGAAACAGGTGCTTTTTGCCGAATCATGGGGCGTGCAGGGACTCATGCTGCTCCCGCCCATGCGTTATAAAAGTGATGAAAGGGAAACGGTAACTTTTTTTAAGACCATTGCCGGGGCCACCGACCTGCCCATCATGCTTTATAATAACCCGGTTGATTATAAAATTGAAATCACCCCGGATATGTTTGACGAACTGCAATCGTGTAAGAATATCACCGCGGTAAAAGAAAGTACAAGGGATGTGAGCAATGTAACCAGGATGCGTAACCGCTTTGGCGACCGGTACCAGATCCTCTGTGGCGTCGATACGATCGCGATGGAGGAACTACTGCTGGGCGCCGATGGATGGGTGGCGGGCCTGGTTTGTGCTTTCCCGAAAGAGACCGTTGCCATTTATAAGCTGGTAAAAGCAGGCCGGATCGAAGAGGCCACAAAGATCTATCGCTGGTTCATGCCTTTACTGGAACTCGATATTCATCCCAAACTGGTGCAATATATCAAGCTGGCAGCTGCGCAAACAGGTTTGGGAAGTGAGTATGTAAGAGCACCGAGGTTGGTTTTGGAAGGAGAGGAGAGGGAACGTGTTTTAAAGATCATCCGGGATGGGATTGCAGGCAGACCGGTTATTAATTATTGATTATTTCCACACAACTCTTTTCACACAATACAGACTGGTTTTACCTGGTAGGGATTAATGAACTTTAAGTAATAATCAATAATTAATAATCAGATATGAATAAAGAGGCTACAATACAACAAATAGATGCCCTGATGAACAAAGCATGGAAAGCATTTCATGTTTATAGAAAATATTCTTTGAAGCAACGGGCTGACTTCATGCGTGTCATTGCTGTTGAACTGGAATCCTGCGGGGATGCATTGATACAAACCGCCATGAAAGAAACCCATCTTCCGGAGGCAAGGTTAAGAAACGAAAGGGGCAGAACCATCTTTCAACTGAATCAATATGCTGATGCCTGCGAAGATGGGACCTGGCTCGAAGCAAGGATTGATACGGCTGTTCCGGAAAAGAATCCACCCAAACCGGATATCAGGAAAATGCTGGTGCCACTCGGACCCGTGGTTGTTTTTGGCGCTTCCAATTTTCCTTTTGCTTATTCCACTGCAGGAGGTGATACGGCCTGTGCTTTCGCTGCAGGGTGTCCTGTTATTGTCAAAGCTCATCCCGCACATCCCCAGACATCAGGAATGGTTGCTGAAGCCATTTTACGGGCAGCCCGTGCCTGTAAAATGCCGGAGGGAATTTTTGCACATGTGCATGGCGTTTCTTTTGAAACTGGTAAAGCTTTGGTGATGCACCCGCATACCAAGGCAGTTGGTTTTACCGGTTCTTATTCCGGCGGTAAGCAATTATTTGACTGGGCAAATGAACGCAAAGAGCCGATCCCTGTTTTTGCGGAGATGGGAAGTGTAAACCCGGTTTTTCTTTTACCCGAAAAATTGAGATCCTCCGCCGCTGATATGGCAAGGATGTATGCAGGCTCCATTACATTGGGTGTTGGACAGTTCTGCACCAATCCCGGTTTGATCATCGGCATTGAAAGTGATGGACTGCAAACTTTCATTCATGATCTCGGTAAAGCTATTCAGCAGGTCGAACCGGGACTGATGCTTCACACAGGAATCGCAAATTCATATAAAGAGAAAAAAGAAATTGCTTTACTGCAGGAAGATGTACATCTCGTTGCTGAATCAGAACTAAGGTCTGACCGTCCCGGCTTGTCCCGCACCAACGGGGGACTGACCGGCTCACCAACCATCGCAACAGCAAGCGGGGCAACATTCCTGGCAAACCCTGTACTGCACCAGGAAGTATTCGGGCCTTATTCCATAATTATCCGCTGCAAAGACATGAATGAGATGATACAGGTGGCAGGAAATCTTGAAGGACAACTTACGTCAACATTAATGGCAACGGAGAACGATATAAAAAACAATAATGAACTGGTTGAATCGGTAAAAAATATTTGCGGGCGTTTTATCCTGAACGGGGTACCCACCGGTGTGGAAGTTTGTTTAAGCATGCAGCATGGCGGGCCTTTCCCTGCAACCACCGATTCCAGATTTACATCTGTTGGAGCAGACGGGATCAAACGTTTTGCCCGGCCGCTTGCTTTGCAGAACTGGAGCAACGAAATGTTGCCGGATGAATTGAAAGATGAAAACCCGCTTGGGATCTGGAGGACGGTGAATAGTGAATTGAAAATGGATAAAATAAATGAAAAATAAGTTTTGAGAAACCTGCCTGCCGGCAGGCAGGTAAGGAATGAGAAATTAATTCGTCAATTGCTTACACTTTTTTTATCATTTTTTTATATCGGAATTGCTTTTATGATTATTAAGGAATGAGATATTTGAGGCACGATACTTTCTAATTTTTTATTTCTGATTTCTCATTTCTTATTTCAATCAACGGGGAATAACCCATAAACAAATTCTAATTGGATTAAAGAATCATATCAACTAATTTCGGCCTGCTAAAATAAGATACATGAAAAAAATTCTCTTTCTTCTTGCTTTCCCGGTTACCGTTTTCGCCCAGTTGAACAAGCCCGCGACCGGGGCGCAAAAACTCGATGCTTTTGAAAAACAGAAGCAACTGTTGCAGCAATCTCCCTATAAAAGCCTCGAATGGAGACTCACCGGTCCCGATAACCGCAGCGGCCGCTGTACCGAAGTGGCAGGCATCACGGGCAATCATGTAATCATGTATGCAGGTTTTGCCACCAGTGGTTTATGGAAAACAGAGGATGTTGGTAAAACATGGAAACCATTATTCAATACACTGGCTACTCAATCAATCGGAAGTTTTGCATTGGCTCCGTCCAATCCGGATATAATTTATGTTGGCACCGGTGAAGCGAACATTTTCCGTGCCTCCTTACCCGGGATCGGAATGTATAAATCAACAGATGCAGGAAAATCATTCACACATATCGGTTTGGAAAATACCGGGACCATTGCAAGAGTGGTCATTCATCCAAAGAACCCGGATATAGTTTATGTGGCTGCAGGGGGTAATGAATGGACCTATAATATCGACCGGGGTGTTTATCAAACCATCGATGGAGGAAAAACCTGGAAGAAGATCTTATTCAAGGATGATAAGACCGGGTGCATCGACCTCGTGATGGATCCCGCTGATCCCAAAACCTTATATGCATCCATGTGGAACCGGGTAAGAAAAAGATGGAGCGATCCGGTACCGGAAGACGGTGACTATATTTACAAGACCACCGATGGTGGCAAGACCTGGAAGATCAT
>CAZQGZ010000241.1:0-3970 GCA_964592935.1 uncultured Chitinophaga sp.
GCTGACGAAATCGTGGCCAAACTGAAAGAAGCCGGCGCTGAAGTTGAGATTGCCTGAGGCAATTGAAATCCCGGCTGTCACATCGGTATAGTAATTTCATTATCGATCATTCGAAGTATTTATTTTTAAAGCCTTTCCCGGCGGGGAGGGCTTTTTTGTTTTTATTAAGAGAATATTTTAAAAAATAAATTACCTTTTGCCACGTTCATTCTGTAATGAACAGGATTCCGGGTTATACAAAGGATATCGGTTGCCTGCGCCGATCGTAAAAAACAAGACTCAGCGGATTGGCAAAGGAAATAAACAAGAATAAATTTTTCACCGTAAAATGTAAAAAGAAAATGTATATGAAATTCCCGGTCAGTAAAAAGGTTGTTTTGGCATTTGTGTTTTTTTATTCATTTGTTTGTATGAAAGCCGATGCCCAAACTAAAAAAGTGGTGATGAAGGATTTTACATTTTTTCCCTTTATCAGCCAGAAATCTGCGGACAACCCCCTTGAGTTTCCCTATACATCGAAAAGCCCAACTATTTCCATTACGATTGACGCTTTGGAGGATTATGAATCGGTGGAGGAATTCCTGGATGACTATCAAAGCCCGGTCAAAAGATCGGTGAGACCGGAAAATATCAATGGTCTTTCATCTGGCTGGGTGGTGGAAGAAAGCGGGGAAGATGAAAATTTTTATGTATTGACCGGGATGGTGAGAAACAAATCAACCGGGCTGAGCCTGCTGGTGACCATGGAATATAAAAAAGGAAGTATACCCTCACAAAACAATGCGCTGGCCATGTTCAGGTCATTCAGACCCAACAGTACACCCAAACCTCCTGTTATAGTAAATAACCCTCCTTTGCCCCCCATAACAAACCCGTCAAATAATTCAGTTAACATCCAGGAGATCCTGGCTGCGCATAATGGTCTCCGTAATGAGCGGGGTGTGGGCCCGTTAACCTGGTCAAATGACCTGGCAAAAGTGGCCCAGAACTGGGCCAATGACCTGGCCAGGAGAAATTGTTCTTTTGAACATTCCACATCCGATTACGGGGAGAATCTTGCCAGCGGGGGTACAAGTTTTACAATCCCGCAACTGATCCAGATGTGGGGTGATGAGAAAAAGGATTTTGACCCGGTTACCAGGAAATGTTTCCCCGGAAGAAATTGCGGTCACTACACCCAGGTGGTTTGGAGAAAAACCACTAAAGTTGGATGTGGCATAGCCAAATGTGCCAATGGAGAAATAATCCTGGTCTGCAATTATGATCCGGCCGGCAATTTCAATGATGAACCGGCTTACTGAGCAGGAGGAAAGGGGTTGTTTATGTGATAGGTTGTTTTATATGATTTAAAAATTGGATAAGATTGAATTGTAAGTATAAATAAACACTTACTTCTTTTGCCTTTGTTATTGAGTAATCAGATAGGGTGCAATCTTGTTAAAAATTTCCTCCGTCACCGCCATCACTTTCTTAATGTCCTCCGGTTTGGCAAAAAGGCCATGTTCATTCCTGTATGCAACAATCGGGTTGGCAAGGCCCCACCTGATATAGGGGTGTGCTTTTAAATCATCCGCAGTTGCAGTATTGATATTAATTTTTCTAATGTTCGTATTATCAATTTTCAGGTATTGTTTAATCTTTTGAAATGTGGAATCAGGCAAACCAAAAGTTTCCCCGACCTGCGTTACCGAATAGAAACCTCCCAGTTTTTCCCTGAAGTTTACGATCCTGGCTGCCAATTTGCTACCAATACCCGGTAATGAAATAAATGTTGTTGTATCTGCTGAATTAATGTCGATGCCTGAATACCCGGAAGCATATTTTTTTACAGGAGGGTTTACGGTATTTGGGTTATCAGCAGCGATTTTTTCAGTATCCGGATCATCCATGGGATCCATTTTAATAAAAGGGGCGATTCGTTCATATTCATCAGGAAAAAGGCCATAGATCCTTTGCAGGTCTTCCGGTTTTTTAAAGCGACCTCCTTTCCCGAGGAAATGCGCAATAGTATGAATTGTCTTTTCTCTCAGTCCCAGTTTTTGCCAACCCTCTTCAGAAAGTGTATTGGGATCAAAATAAAATAATTCACCTTTTGATTTACTGTTGTATTGGTTCACCGGCCGGTCATATTGGTAAGATGTGTAGTGATCATCATCATATCCTTTGACCCGCTGTTCGTTCCGGGTTTCATTCACTTCCAGTTTTTTCATGGCGGCTATCCATTCCGTGTCAGCCAAAACCGTTTTCGGGTGATTGATGGTTGAAACCATTTTTGGGAGAAAGAATACACCTGCCATGATAAGAAGAAGCGTGATGATAGCGATCCTGTCCTTCCGGGAAAAATTGAAATAATCGGCAATTAATTCTTTCCATTTCATCCCGGTAATTTTCATCAAATTAAGTTTGTCAGGGCACTACAAAAACGGTTTTTCCTCAAAATTTGGCGGGATTTTTGTCGGGAACTTTTTCTTGTTTAGAATAGATAAATCCTTACCTTTGCCATCCTTTATTTTGGCCAAATATATTTTGACGCTCCAAATCATGTACAAATAGTTGATTGTCACAGGTTTTTGTTTCATCTGACTCGAAAACCCGTATGTGATTTGTGTGTCCTCAATTCTCGTAAAACCGGTTTTTACAAATATGTCCTCAACTAAACTGAATCAAAGGGTGGATTTCGGTAAAATCAGGCACCTGGCCGAAGCCCCCGACCTTCTCGAAGTACAGATCCAATCGTTCAAGGAATTCTTCCAGTTAGAAACCACTCCGGACAAACGCAATATCGAAGGTTTGTTCAGGGTGTTCAAAGAAAATTTTCCTATCACGGATACCCGGAACATTTTCGTACTGGAATTCCTGGATTATTTTATTGATCCGCCCCGGTATACCATTGAAGAATGTATGGAAAGGGGATTGACCTATGCTGTTCCTCTTAAGGCCAAACTACGTTTGAGTTGTAACGATGAAGAACATGTGGACTTCCAGACCATCGTGCAGGATGTATTTCTCGGTAACATACCTTACATGACGCCCCGCGGAACTTTTGTTATTAACGGAGCTGAAAGGGTGGTTGTTTCCCAGTTGCATCGTTCGCCCGGTGTATTCTTCGGGCAATCTGTTCACCCGAACGGAACTAAAATTTACTCCGCAAGGGTTATACCGTTCAAAGGAGCCTGGATGGAATTTGCAACGGACATCAACAATGTGATGTATGCATACATCGACCGGAAGAAAAAATTCCCGGTTACCACCTTGCTTCGTTCTATCGGTTATGAAACAGACAAGGATATCCTTGAACTGTTTGGCATGGCCGATGAAGTTAAAACAGACAAGAAGACCCTGGCAAAATATGTCGGGAAAAGACTGGCGGCCCGCGTACTTCGTACCTGGGTGGAAGATTTTGTGGATGAAGATACCGGTGAAGTCGTTTCCATCGAAAGAAACGAGATCGTGATGGAAAGGGACACGGTGCTGGATGAAGAAGGCATTGCCACCATCACCGAGCTGGATGTTAAAAGTGTATTTATCCAGCGGGAAGATGTCGGCGGCGACTATGCGATCATTTACAACACGCTTAATAAGGACACTTCCAACAGCGAACTGGAAGCGGTGCAATTTATTTACCGCCAGCTTCGCGGCGCTGATGCACCGGATAACGAAACAGCGCGCGGCATCATCGATAAATTATTTTTCAGCGATAAGCGGTATGATCTCGGGGAAGTGGGACGTTACAAGATCAACCGGAAACTGAGTATTGATCAGCCACTGGAAAAGAAAGTGCTGACGAGAGAAGACATCATCCTGATCATCAAATATCTTGTTCGTCTTACCAATGGAAAAGCGGAGATCGATGATATCGATCACCTGAGCAACAGACGGGTACGCACTGTGGGCGAGCAGTTATATGCTCAGTTCGGAGTAGGTCTTGCCCGTATGGCCAGAACGATCCGTGAAAGAATGAACGTAAGGG
>CAZQGZ010000242.1:0-3969 GCA_964592935.1 uncultured Chitinophaga sp.
AAAAAAAATGGTGTTCAAATATTCCTTTTATTAATAAGATGCTTTAAATCCAAAATTCAACAAAAATTACTGAGACAGATTTGTTATTTTAGACCAAACTTTTATAGAATGGAGTACGCTTTAGTCAATGTCCCTGCAGCCCCGGTCAGGAGAAAGCCCTCTCACCGGAAGGAAATGGTCAACCAGTTATTATTCGGAGAAACGGTTAAGGTATTAAAAACAAAGGGAGAACTCTGGGTAAAGATCCGCAGCCTGCATGATGGCTATGAAGGCTGGATGACCCATACCATGCTGGAAGAACTGGATGAAGCAAGGGCCAATACAAGAAGCGTTTTTGGCACGACTGATTTACTGGGCAATATAATGATCGGCGAAAAAAAATTGAATATACCCTTTGGTTCTTCTCTTCCATTTTTTGAAGGAGGTAAGGGAAAACTGGGCAATAATGAGTTCGAGTTCACCGGAAATTATTGCAAAAGAGATGAACAACCACCCGGGATCGAATTATTACATAAGCTTTGTATGCCCTGGCTGCATGCGCCTTATTTATGGGGAGGCCGCACTCCATTGGGTGTTGACTGCAGCGGTTTCGTACAGGTGATCTATAAAATGATGGGCATTGATCTTTCCCGTGATACCTGGCAACAGGCCCAGGAAGGAAAGGCTGTCGGGAAATTCAGGGACGTACAGCCGGGTGATCTTGCTTTTTTTAATAACAGAGAAGATATCGTGCATGTGGGAATTTTACTGGGCGATGAAAAAATTATACACGCATCCGGCAAAGTCAGGATCGACACAATCACAAAAAAGGGGATCGTAAATTCAGAAACAGGAAAGCGTACATTAAAATTAAGGGCGTTACGGAGGTTGTGGTGAATGAGGTTAAAATATCCCCTTTACCCATTTCACGATCGCATCATCCCAATCCAGCATTTTAATGGCCGTGTAAAAAAGAATGACCGCAAAAACCTTTTTTAATACATCCTGGTTAATGACGAGTGCGATCTTGCTTCCGAAATAACCTCCCACCAAAAACCCGGCCGCCAGCAGTCCTACCACTTTCAGGTCAATGGGTGTTCCCAGTTTCCGGCATTGATAATAATAATAAATGGATGCAATGATCACTACAGGCAGGGTGAGCACGGCGAGTGAAGTACCCTGCGCCTGGTGCTGGGTATATTTCATAAAGAAGACCAGCGCCGGCACCATAATAATGCCACCTCCCACACCCACCAGTCCGCTCAGCATGCCGGCTGCAAGCCCGATCAGCAGGGCTGTTATCATCAGTTGTGTTGTCATACTATTTTTTTGATTGGTATTCACGGTTATTTCTTAAAACTCTCTTTATAAAAACGAATGGCTTCTTCAATGATCCGGCAGGCCGAGTCCTTATCCTGGAAATGATCGATCTCCACTTTTTTATTTTCAAGGACCTTGTATTGTTCAAAGAAGTTTCTTAATTCCAGTAAAAAATGATTGGGCAATTCATCCATTTTGGTGATATGATTAACGGAAGGGTCTTTTGCTGCAACGGCGATGATCTTATCGTCCATCGTGCCGCTGTCGATCATCTGCATGTTGCCGATCACATTCGCTTCCACCAGGCAAAGCGATTGAATGGATTGCGAACATAAAACAAGGATATCCAGCGGATCGGAATCCTGTCCAAGGGTTTGCGGGATAAAACCATAATTGATAGGATATTGAAAGGAAGAATAAATAACCCGGTCCAGTTTCAGCAATCCCGTTGCCTTATCCACTTCATATTTTGACCTGGAGCCCTGCGGGATCTCGATCAGGGCATTCACGGATGCCGGAGCTTTTTCCCCGTAATGGGCGCCATGCCAGGGATGGTTAACGGTTAGCATGATTAATTATTTAATTTTTTATGAATCCTTCTTTACCTCCTTTCATTTCTTCCATTTGATTCAAATCTACAATAGCGTGTGAGACATGAAAGACTTTATCTCGTGATCTTCATGCCAATATAAGTTGACAGTAAGCCAAACACAATGCTGGCGGCAACATACAAAAAGAATAATGCCAGCCTTTGTTCTTTTATTAAACCGATCCCCTCGAGTGTAAATGCTGAGAACGTGGTAAAACCTCCGCATAAACCTACCATCAGGAATAATTTCCAGTTTTCATTTCCTTCAAAAGATCTGAAACTGATCCCCCAGAATATACCGATCAGTAAACAACCAAGAACATTTACTGCAAAAGTGCCCCATGGAAAATGATGCGGGTAAATGGAATAAGCCCATCGCTGGCAAATATACCTTGCCATGCTTCCCAGGCCGCCTCCCAATCCTGCCAGCAGAATATTTTTCATTATTTGATCGTATCTTTTTGAACCGGTTTGAAGGAAAGGGTATCTGCATCATGTTCATACAGGTATTTCAGGTCAACCAGCCACTGCCCGTTTTGTCTCTGTATTTTCAACGTGTCATGATCGTTCTTAAATGAGTTGGAATAAATAACCACCGTCGTTGAATCATTGACCGGTGTCACTTCGTGAATATTGATGGAAGAACTGCGGTAACCATTCCGGGTTTCCGGGTCTGCTTTCTGGAAACTTCGTTCGGCCACATCCATCCAGTTTGTATTCACGGAATCGGGTAAGAGGTAATTTCTTGCCACATCAAATTTTCCGTCCAGCGCAGCACGGATAAAATTCCGGGCAGCATCAATATCGTTTTCCGATTTAACGGATCTTTTTTCATTCCTGCATGCATATGAACAAAAAAGCAGGAAAAAAAAGAAGTAAGAATTTCTTTTCATTCCTGCAAAGTAAGGAAACTTATCGTTAATGGTCAGACCGGGAAAGCCTGCCCCGCCATTGCGCGGGTCAGACCATTATTCAGAGGATTCTTTCTTTTTAGTAATAGCCGGAGGCTTCCTGTCCGCATAGTCCTGCGGGTTTTCTTTTTCGTGTTCTTTATTATAAGCCCGGAGAATTTGTTTAACGAGGCGGTGACGCACCACATCATCTTCATCCAGTTCAATATGGGCAATGCCGTCAATATTCTGAAGTATCCTGACAGCCGTGATCAAACCGCTTCGCTGGTTCCGGGGAAGATCCACCTGGGTGATATCGCCGGTGATGATGGCTTTGGCATTGGCGCCGATCCTTGTCAGGAACATTTTTATCTGCAGGTCGGTGGCATTCTGTGCTTCATCCAAAATAATAAATGCATTGTCCAATGTACGTCCGCGCATATAAGCCAGCGGTGCAATTTCAATGGTTCTTGTGGTCATGTAATAACCCAGTTTGTCCGCCGGGATCATATCATCCAGGGCATCGTATAAAGGACGCAGGTAGGGATCGATCTTTTCTTTCAGATCACCGGGGAGAAAACCGAGATTTTCACCGGCTTCAACAGCCGGTCGGGTAAGTATGATCTTTTTAACCTGTTTATTTTTCAATGCACGCACCGCTAAGGCTACAGCGGTATAAGTTTTCCCTGTACCGGCCGGGCCGATGGCAAAGACAATATCATTCTTCTCGGCTTCTATTACCAGTTTTTTCTGGTTCACGGTCCGGGCCCTTACCGATTTGCCATTGGGTCCAAAGACCAGCACATCATTGGGATTTCTTTCAATGAAATGATCCACGGTTTCGGCATCATCGCCGCCCAGCACCTGCTCGAAATAATTTTCACTCATATGACCGTTCCTTTCGAGATAGGAAACGATAAGTTCAATTTTTTCCCTGGCATTTTCTATCTGCTCGGGAGCGCCGCTCAGCTTGAGCTGGGTACCGCGGGAGAGGATCTTCAGCAGGGGGAATTTCTTTTTGAGGATGTCCAGTTTACCATTGTTTACTCCGAAAAACTCAATAGGGTTTACGGTTTCAAGGTTGATGATAGTGTCTGTCAATGTGCTTTATTTTGTTGGCTCCTGGTCCCGGTTCCGATGAGCGGGACGAACCTTGTTTCTTTAAACCGGCGGGGGGCGTACCGGGTTTCA
>CAZQGZ010000243.1:0-3952 GCA_964592935.1 uncultured Chitinophaga sp.
CATCGGCAAAGTCCACGTTGATCTGCCCGGTGCTGTTGATCACATCGGTGATACACCTGGCAGCGGTTGCTAAAACATTATCTGCTTTTTCAAATGCTTCCCGCATTTTTAAATTACCGAACTGGTGACGCAATTTATCATTGCTGATCACGAGTAACGTGTCCACATAACCTTTCAGTGTTTTGATTCCTTCCTCCGCCTGCTGCTGGCGTTTTTTTCCTTCATAGGCAAACGGAGTTGTCACAATACCCACGGTTAATATGCCCAGGTCCTTGCAGATCTTGGCAATGATGGGCGCTCCGCCTGTACCCGTGCCACCACCCATACCGGCCGTGATAAAAGCCATTTTTGTATTTACTTCAAGTATGCGTTTGATCTCTTCGAGAGATTCTTCCGTTGCCTGCCGGCCAATATCCGGATTAGCACCGGCACCCAATCCCTGTGTAAGATGAGGTCCTAACTGTATCCGGTTGGGTATGCCGCTGCTGGCCAAAGCCTGTGCATCGGTATTGCAGATAATAAAGTTTACACCTTCGATCTGCTGGCTGAACATGAAGTTTACTGCGTTGCTTCCGCCGCCGCCAACACCAATTACTTTCAGGATGGATGATTTTTCTTTAGGAAGATCAAAATGAATCATAGTTTTTGTATTAGGCCTCACACCCTCCCTCTCTGAGGAGAGGATTGCAATGAGGCTGTTGAATAATCGGGTTAGTTAATTTTCTCGAATCAGTTTTTTTGTATAAGAACTATTGAACTTACAGCCTCTAAAGTCCCCCCTTGCGGGGTTTTTAGAGGCCGGTCTTTTACAATTTTTTATCTTCTTCTTCTTTAAAAAGATCAATGATCTTGTCTTTGAATTTGCCCCAGAAACCGGTCAGGCTTTTCCTCTTCTTCATTTGTTCTTCACTGACCATTTCTTCAGCAGCCGGTTCTTCTGTTTTCCCGGCACCGTTATTCTTCAGGGCATCCGGCACCTCCACCTTCTTATATTCTTTTTCAAACTCCTTGCGGTTATGTTCATAGTCATCATACCCTTTCAGGATAAGCCCGATGCAGGTGGAATAGGTAGGCTTGGCCAGTTCATCCAGGTGACCGCCGGCCAGGTGCTCATTGGGGAAACCGATTCTTGCATTCAATCCTGTTACATATTCAGTGAGCTGGATAAGGTGTTTTAATTGCGAACCGCCACCGGTCAGGATGATACCGCCATTGAGCGCTTTGTTATCCAATCCAACCTGTTTGAGGTGATAGGTAACAAAGTCCATGATCTCGCTCATGCGCGCCTGTATGATGTTGGCCAGGTTCTTCACACTGATCTCTTTGGCCGGCATTCCTCTCAGACCCGGAATGGTGATGTAGGCATTGGCTTTCGCTTCATTGGCCAGGGCACTGCCAAACTGAACTTTCATTTGCTCTGCCTGTGTCTTCAGCACGCCCAATCCTGTTTTGATATCATTGGTGATATTCTCGCCGGCAAACGGAATAACTGCTGTATGTTTTAAAATGCCTTCATAAAAAACAGCGAGGTCCGTGGTACCTCCCCCGATATCAACAATGGCAACACCGGCTTCCAGGTCTTCCTGTCCCATCACGGCCGAGGAAGAAGCAAGCGGTTGCAATACCAGGTCCTTGGTGTGTAAGCCGGCTTTCTCCACGCTGCGGTTGATATTCCTGATGGCATTTTTATCTCCCGTGA
This sequence comes from uncultured Chitinophaga sp., assembly GCA_964592935.1. Taxonomy (GTDB): domain Bacteria; phylum Bacteroidota; class Bacteroidia; order Chitinophagales; family Chitinophagaceae; genus JJ008. Next base: position 1,700 of record CAZQGZ010000243.1, read on the forward strand.
TGATATGGAAATTGGCGCCGATCTTCACGCCACCGTACCCGATGGGGTTGGGAATGTTCTGGAAATTGTCAACAGTAAATTCCTGGGGGATCACATCGATGATCTGGTCGCCGGCCGGAATATATGTTTTGTACTGATCATCGATCAACTGATCAATTTCCTTTTGTGTGATCTCCTCTTCCGTTTTTTGACGGACGATATCACCGCGGGTCTGCAGGCTCTTGATGTGATGACCGGCCACACCCACATACACTTCTTTTACATCCAGGTTGGGATTGGAAGCAAAACAATTATCCAGCGCTGTTTTAATGGCCTTGATGGTCTCATCGATATTGAGCACCTGGCCGTGCTTGACGCCGTTGGAGCTGGCTTTGCCGAATCCAAGTATTTCCAGTTTGCCGAATTCATTTTTACGCCCGGCAATAACCGCGATCTTGGTCGTTCCGATATCAAGACCGACAATAATGGGTTGTTCGTTGTTCATAATGGTTGTTTTTAGTTGTTTTGCGAGGTGAAGCCGAAGCAATCCCCTCTATGATAATTAAAATATTTAATAACCCAACTTCTGTTCCCTGATCATCTTCGTTACATGTTTTTCCTGAGGCAACGAAGGACACTCTTCATCGTTCAGCAACCTGCCTGCCGGCAGGCAGGTTCCATTCACCAGTATCTCGCCCCTTCAGGGCTAAATCCATTCCTTGCAATCCTTTCATTTATACATTTTCTTCTACGAAGCCACTTTCTTATTTCTCATTCATTATTTCTTATTTCTCATTTCTATTTCCCCCACGGAGCCAATACTTTTTCATTTCTTATTATTCATTCCTTATTTCTCATTCTAGTTATACCCGCCATTCTCATCCTCCGTTACTTTCTTCGGCATCACCGCCTTTGGTTCTTTTTTCTTGACAGCCGGTTTGGGTTTATTCTCTTTCTTCACTCCCGTCTTTTGCAAAGAAGGTTTCATAAGGCCGGGACCGGGGTCCGCTTTTTTTAATCCGCTCTGATCCGTAGTTACCAGGGAGTCCTGGTCATTTTCAATTTGGTATTTCCCGGTAACGGTCATGGTTTTCATCACCGTATCATTTTGCGCATCTCTCGATTGCTTCAATAGCTTCTCCACATTTCTTCTTAACTGCACAGAATCTATTTTCGGATCGCCGGCAAATTTTGATACCACCACCTGTCCCTGGTACTGAACATCGATCACTTTGTATTTATCAAAGCCGGTTTTGCTCAGCACCTGTTTGTAAAAAATCATCAGTCGTCCGAATTTCCGGGCTATGTTTTCACCATCTCCCAGCCTGACCAGGTGATTTCCGACAACCGGGATCATTTCAAATTTTCTTTCAGGTGTAATGTCTATTTGCGCCACCTGCGACATCCAGAACGGATCATTAATTATAAAATTCGCCGTCACCCTGACTTCATTCAATAATGAACTATCCTTTTCATTCATTCTTTTTTTATCCGGGAAATTGGTAAACACCGGGACACGGGCACTCAGCTTATCCGATAAAGGCATTTTCCTGCCGAGGCTGTCGATATAAAATGAATTTCCTTCGGTGGTAAAGACCCTTGCTACCGGTTCTTTTTCCGTTACCGTAACATGCAGTACATCCCGGTTGTCAAAATAAAGTTCGGCATCATCGATCCAGGTATTGTGTTCCAGCATCTGCTCCAGCTGATGCAGGTTGAAGGATGCCACCCCAAGGCCCCTGATCTTACTTTTTGTTGCATTCATTAATAGCTGCTCCACGTCTTTATTATCAATAAAGAAATTGTTATACGCTCCTTTAATGGTAATGTGGTAGTCTTTGCACTGTCCCCTGTTCTTTTTGCTGATGGCTGCCAGCAGCAGGGTGAACATGCCGCCACCGATACAAAGCCACATGGCGATGAATAAAAATTTTTTTATGGTCGTTTTTGCATTCACGTTTTATATTTCTTTTAATTCATTTTTTATGGGGTCAACCAGCATGTCGATATCACCTGCTCCCGCCGTAATTATTATTTCCCCGAATTCCCTGTTCAACTTTTTTACATATTCGTTTCTGATCCAATTCATCAGCTCTTCCTTCGATAAAACTTTTTTATGTTCAATCTTCATCCGGTCCAGGATCATCTCACTGTTCACCCCGGTAACCGGTAATTCCCTGGCGGGGTAAACAGGCAACAGGATCACTTCATCTGCTCCGTCCAGCGCATCTGCGAAGCCGCCAGCCAGGTCCCTGGTCCGGCTGTACAGGTGTG
>CAZQGZ010000244.1:0-3925 GCA_964592935.1 uncultured Chitinophaga sp.
GGTCTTGCTTTTTTTCTGATCCAGTTTTTTACGGAGCGTTTCAATATCCCTCACGCTGCGAACAAATGAAAGGGCCACCCAATCCAGTTTTTGTTCAATGATATATTCCAGGTCGGCCAGGTCTTTTTGAGTGAGAGCGGGTAACGAGATCTTTGTATCAGGAAGGTTAATCCCTTTTTTGGAGGAAAGGATTCCTCCCAGCGTGACTTCCACCTGCACGTCGTTATTCTTCAGGATCTTCTTAACCTTCACTTCCAGTTTGCCATCGTCAATAAGAATGGTATTCCCGATCCTGACGTCATCATGCAGGCTGGGGTAGGATACATATATCCTTTTTTTAGTGCCCAGGACTTTTTCATTGGTAAATGTGAGAATATCACCCGGGAAGATCTCGATCGAATTGTTCTCAATATCACCCACTCTTAATTTAGGCCCCTGCAGGTCGCCGATGATCGCAATGTTGAATGGTTCTGTCTTGTTTATTTTCCGGATATGTTCAATACTTTTTGTTTTGTCTTCATGCGAACCATGAGAAAAATTAAGACGAAATACATTGACCCCGGCTTTTACCAATGCTAACAATTTATCGTAAGTATCACAGGCAGGTCCAACCGTTGCAACGATCTTGGTGCGATGATCCATGTGTGCGATCCCGGCATCCCGGTCCATGGATTCATGATAATATTTTGAAGCGTGTTTGGCCATCTTGTTACTGGTTGCTGGTTTCTGGTTTCCGAAACTGGGATGAATGGTTGATCTTTAAGCAACCAGTAACCAGAAACCAGCAACTATGAAGCTAATATCTTTACAATTTTTATCCATTCCTCACTGATCTTTCCTTTACTTTTTACTGCATTTTCAAGCGGTATATAATGCATTTTGTTATTTTGTATGCCGACAAAAACATTATTTCTTCCTTCCAGCAGGCATTCCACAGCGTGATATCCCATCCTGCTTGCAATGAGCCGGTCAATACAACTGGGTGCTCCGCCACGCTGAATATGCCCGAGGATACAAACCCTTATTTCTGCCTGGGGAATTTTTGCCTTCAGGATCTTATGGACTTCTTCGGCTCCCCCGAAATCATCGCCTTCGGCCACCACGATCAGGTTCACTAATTTTTTTCTTCTTTCTTTTTCAAGCAGCGACCGGATGATATCATCCATATCCGTTTTCCTTTCGGGAATAAGAATATTTTCTGCACCGGTTGCGATCCCGCTGTGTAAAGCAATATACCCCGCATCCCTTCCCATCACTTCTATAATGAAGATCCGGTCATGGGCATCCATGGTGTCTCTCACTTTGTCAATGGCCTCAACGGCTGTATTGACTGCCGTATCAAAACCAATGGTAAAATCAGTACCGAGAATATCTTTATCTATGGTACCCGCGATGCCGATGCAGGGTATGTCAAACTCCTTGCTGAATTCAACGGCTCCCCGGAACGAACCATCCCCACCAATGATCACCAGTCCGTTGATACCCCGCTTTTTCAGATTTTTATAAGCTTTCTTTCTCCCTTTATAATCATAAAATTCCTGGCACCGGGCAGTTTTGAGCATGGTCCCGCCCCGTTGAATGATATTGGCTACCGAACGCGATTCCATCTGGTAAATATCATCTTCGATGAGGCCCTGGTACCCCCGCATAATGCCATACACTTCCAGTTTGTGATAAATGCCTGTCCTGACAACAGCTCTTATTGCCGCATTCATTCCCGGGGAATCACCACCGGAAGTCAATACGCCGATCCGGCTTACTTTTTTTTCCATTTCAGATATTAAGGATCAAAAATAAGGAATGATTTTTTCCTCTTGTTGAGAATTTAATGACCGTCATTCATTGGTCAAAACCATTTGTAAAATGTACTGAACCGTGAACGGGATAAATCCTTTAATAATATTACATTCGCACCAGATAAAATTTTAAAAAACCGGTATATGAAATTGAAAAAAATTTTCTCTGTTGCTTTTTTTATATTCCCTTTTCTGCTGGTTGCCCAGGTCCAATACCCCGTAACCCAAAAACGGGAAGTGTCTGATGGCTATGCTTCGGGCACGATTAAAGTCATCGACCCGTACCGCTGGCTGGAAGATGATAACAGCGCCGAAACCAAAGAATGGGTGCAGGCGCAGAATAAAGTGACTTTCGATTACCTCGCCACGATCCCGATCCGGGAAAAAATAAAAAAAAGACTGGAAGAACTCTGGAACTATCCCAGGTATTCTTCCCCGTTTAAAAAAGCAAACTATTATTATTTTTTCAGGAATGATGGTTTACAAAACCAGGCTGTCATGTACCGCCAGAAAGGACTGAGCGGGAAACCGGAAGAATTTCTGAACCCCAATACACTGAATAAAGAAGGCATTGCCGCTTTGGGAGAAACCAGTTTCAGTAAATCGGGAAAATATTTTGCATATACTATTGCTGTGGCCGGCAGCGACTGGAAAGAAGGTTATGTCATGGAGACAGCTACAAAAAAATTATTAAAAGATAAGATCCAGTGGACAAAATTCGGCGGCTTCAGCTGGCATGGTGATGAAGGTTTCTTCTACAGCGGTTTTGCCAAACCGGATGAAGCTACCAAAATGAGCGGGCAAAACAAATACAACATGATCTTTTATCACCGGATCGGTACGGATCAGGAGAAAGACGAGGTTGTTTTCCGGGACAATGAACATCCTCTTCGTTATTGCAGCGCAAACATGACAGAAGATAACCGGTTTATTATTTTATCCGTTTCGGAAGGGACCAGCGGAAATGAATTATGGTTTATTGACACCAAAAATAAGGCACAGCGAAGATTCGAACCGGTAGTCCGCGGATTTGATTCGGAGTCGGAGGTGATCGACAATACCGGTGGCAAATTACTGGTACGTACCAATTACAAGGCGCCCAATTACAGGGTTGTGCTGGTTGAACCGGAAGGGCCGAAATTTATTGATGAAGAAGAAGAGTTGGAGCCTCCTAACAGGGAATCCTGGGAAACGGTGATCCCGGAACAAAGCATGGCCATACAGGGAGTCGGTACCTGCGGCGGATATTTATTTGCCAGTTATCTGAAAGATGCATCCACCAAAGTTTACCAATACACATATTCCGGCAAACTGGTCCGGGAGATTAAATTACCCGGAATCGGAACAGCACGCGGTTTTGAAGGTGAAAAAGGGGACAAAGAATTCTTTTATACCTTTTCTTCTTTTAATACACCGCCTGCTATTTACAGGTACAATATTGCAACCGGGGTTTCCACCTTGTTCCGCAAAACGGAAGTAAAGATCAAAACAGATGATATTGTAACCGAGCAGGTCTTCTTTACGAGTAAAGACGGCACAAAAGTTCCGATGTTTCTCACTTACAAAAAAGGGATGGTGAGAAACGGAGAGAACCCTGTATTGCTTTATGGTTATGGAGGGTTTAATATTGCCATTTCTCCCTCGTTCAGCATCAGCAATGCTTTTTTTGTCGAGCAGGGGGGGATTTATGTATCCGTATCGCTTAGGGGTGGCAGTGAGTATGGTGAAAAATGGCACCGGGCCGGAATGCTGGAGAACAAGCAAAACGTATTTGATGATTTTATCGGTGCCGCCGAATACCTGATCAAAGAAAAATACACGAATAGCCAGAAGATTGCCATCAGGGGCGGCAGTAACGGGGGGTTACTGGTTGGTGCAGTGATGACACAAAGACCGGAACTTTTTAAAGTAGCCCTGCCTGCGGTGGGAGTCATGGATATGCTCCGGTTTCATAAGTTTACCGTTGGATGGGGATGGGCTGTTGAATATGGAAATGCGGATTCAGCCAGCCAGTTTCCATTTATATACAAGTATTCCCCTTATCATAATTTGAAGCCGGGTGTAAATTACCCGGCAACATTGATTACAACGGCTGATCACGATGACCGGGTTGTGCCTGCTCATTCTTT
>CAZQGZ010000245.1:0-3885 GCA_964592935.1 uncultured Chitinophaga sp.
CGAGTCAACCGGGAAGGAAAAAAAAGTGGATGGAAAAAGAAAACATGAATTGTTCATGGAGCAATACCAGTTGCTGCTGAAACATATCAGGGAACGGAAATAAAATATGCAGATCCGGGAGGAGCGGGCAAATTTCCCTGACTGCTTTGGATCCCTGAAGGAAACGGGAATGGAATTCAGACATTCCTGCTTTTCAAAATCCTGGTTACCGCTTCGGCTTTTGAATGCAAAAGCAAACTTGATATGTAATTTCACACCACAAACCCCTCAATGGCCCCCAGGAATTCCTGGCGTTTCCGGCGTGACACTTCGAGTCGTTTATTATTTTCCATGGTTACATACCCGCCGTGGTAACGCTGAAATTCCCTGACCCGGTTGAGATTAATAAGATAGGAATGATGAATGCGGAAAAACCGGTGCCTGCCCAGCAACATCTCAAAGTCGCCCAGTGGTTTGGAAGCCACCATTTTTGTATTATCCTTCAGGTAAATATTGGTGTAGGCGCTGCTGGCCTCGCAATAAATGATGTCGGAAACATGGATAAATACTATTTTATCGGCCATGGCAATACCGATCTTGTTTTCATCTTCCCGGGCATGCCGGGATAGTATTTTTTCCAGTTTTTCAAGCGGTTCGGTCATACTTTGATTTTTCCGGATATCCTCTTTGATTTTTTCGATGGTCTTTACCACGCTTTCCGGTCCGATGGGCTTCAGCAGGTAATTAACTGCGCTGAGCTGGAACGCTTCCACCGCGTAATCGTCGTGAGCCGTTACAAAAACAACGCGGAAACCGGGCTGGCTGAAACTGCGGATGAGGTCCACGCCGGTAAGGCCCGGCATTTCAATATCAAGAAAAACCAGGTCAGGGGCTATTTCCTCAATCAAGGCCCGCGCGGTTAAAGGGGAGGTGGAAGTGGCCACTACTTCCACATCTTCCCGGCATTTCTTCTTCAGCAGGGTGGATAAGACATTTATGGCCGATGGCTCATCGTCTATAATGATGGTTCGGATCATGACAGGAATTGATTGTTTTGTTCGGATAAGGCAACCGGAACGGTGATCTCCACCAGGGTGCCGGAAGGGTTATTGTTTTCAAGCAGGTCTGTTACTTTGGTGTGAATATGCTGCCCGTATTCCTTTGATAACAGGTCAAATCGCTGGGCCAGTAATTCCATTCCCCGGGAACGGTGTTCCCTGCGGTAAACGGTCCTCAGCTGCTCGGCTTTTTTTCTTCCTATCCCGTTATCTTTTATTTCATAGTGCAGTGAACCATTTTCCCGGGAGATGTGCAATTGTAATTTCTTTTCCCCCTGTTTATGCTGCAGGCCGTGCCATAGCGCATTTTCAATATAAGGCTGTAACATCATATTGGGAATGACAAAGCTTTCCACGCTGATATTTGTTTCCACATCAATGGAATATTTCAGATCGGGCAAACGGAGTTTTTCCAGGGAAAGGTAGAGATCGATAAAGCTGATTTCTTTCCGCAGGGGAATAAAAGGCTGGTTGGCATTGTCCAGTAATTGACGTAATAGATGGGAAAATCTTTCCAGGTAGGACTGTGACTTTTCATTTTCTTCCATCACGATTAATTCCTGGATGGCATTCAGCGAATTAAACATAAAATGCGGGTTCAGCTGAGCCCGCAAACTCCGCAGTTGCAGTTCTGCCATTTGTTTTTCAGCAGTAAGTTTATACAGGTTGTTCAGTTTTTTCTGATTTTTAAAATTCCGGAAAGCGGTAAAAGAAAGCAGGGTTAACAGCGCCAGCCCGCCCCAGAAATAATACGTTGACTGTTTTTGCCTTTTTAATTCAAGACGTTGAATGGCTTTCTCTTTATTCGACAAAACGAGCTGTTCATTATTTTTATCAGCCTGGGCTTTTTGTACCGCGAGGGTTGCCCTGTCTTTTTCTATCTGCAGTTGCTGAAGCCTGATTTGCTGCTGATTAAAGAGGTTGAGCGTTTTGGCGTTTTCAAACAGCACTTTATCCTTTTCGGCGCTGACGATCATCAGGGAATCTTCCTTGGCTTTTAAAAGCAGGGCGTTGATTTTTGTTTCATGTTCCAGGTTAATCTTCTCCCTTTTTTCTGATTCATACTGGGATTTTATTTGGGCAATTTGCTTGTCATTTCCTTCCTGGTAGACAGAGTCCCTGTAGTCTGAAAATAGTTGGTAATGAACCAGCGCCTGCCGGTAATCGCCAACCGCTCTGTCCAGTTGTATCAGGGATTCATAACATCGTTTAATGTTCCCGAGCGAACGGAGATTTTCAGAAAGGGCCAGTCCTTCCTCTAAATACTGTTTTGCCTTACTATAATCATCCAGTTGAAGGTAGACAGTACCAATATCTGTATGGCATTTGGCCAGGCCTTCCCGGTCATTTAGTTGTTTTAAGCCGGCCAGGCAACGGAAATAGTTTTCTAAAGCTTTTTGCAGCAGTTGTGTTTTATAGACAGCGCGGGATTCGTCAAGGCTCCGGAGGTAATAGGCTTCGCCTAAATTTCCGTAGCTGGCGGCTAGTCCGGATTGATTACCGGTTTCTTCACTGACGCGGAGGGCGATGGTATGATATTTTATGGCTTCCGTATAATTGCCCTGACATTCATAGAGAAAACCAATATTGAAATAGACGTCAATGGTGGATGATTTGTCATTTAATTCCGTAAAAAGACCGATCGCAGAAAGATAATATTGCAGGGCTTCGGTATACCTGGCCAGGCTGGTGTCTTTATAGATATTCCCGATGGTAATATAGGAATTGGCAATGGCCCGCTTGTCACCAAGTTCCTGCCTGGCTTTCAGGGCGGCGAAATAATTTTTCAGCGCTTCGGGTATGTTTCCCTGCCGGCTTAGCACATCCCCCAGCTTGGAGTGGCACAAACCCAGTATTTTTTTATCCCCGGTTTCTTCGCCGATTTTTAAGGAAGCCAGGTAATTTTTAAAGGCTTCCGCATGATTACCCAGGTTGTCATAAACCACACCGATATTAAAGTACATGCCTGCCATTCCCTGTTTGTCACCGGTTTGTTCCCTGATTTTTAAGGAAGAAAATAAATTTTCAAGCGCCGCGGGGTAATTTCCCTGGTTGGAGTATAACTGGGAAATAATATTGTACGTAACGGCCATTCCCCTTTTATCTTTTAGTTCCTCTTTCAGCTTCAGGGAAGCCTGGTAACATTTAAGGGCTTCCGGGTAATTTCCCCGGCTGGTGTAAAGGGAGGCCATATTATTGTAAGCCGCCACCATCCCTTTTTTAAAGATCAGCTTTCGGGCAAGCGCCAAAGCCGCTGTGGCATATTTTTCCGCTTCCTCGGGCCGGGATGCCTGTCCGAACTTTTTACTCAGAAAATTAAGGGTGTTGACTTTATTGGTATCCTCCGGCTGGTTTTGCAGCCGGTTAAGGGAAGAATCTATTGCAGGAGTGAATGGCTGCGTTGCTGCGGGGTGAGCAATGGTAATCGCAAAAAATAAGAATAGACAGAATCTGAATTTAATTCTGATCATAGCTTACGTTTTGAAGCTGCCGTCGGGGACAGTAAGAAAATCAAACTGCCAGGGGTATCGAATTAAAATTTCCGCCGGGACCGGTATCCTTAATGCTTACAGTAAGTTAAATAAATTAATACAACTGTGGCTGCGTTTATCAGCCGGTTTCTAACCGGATGATTTTGAGTATAAATGGCTGTTAGGCGCCAATAAATGGATAAACGGGGACCCCTGCGGCCGCCTTACGGAATATTACCGTTTATGACACAGCCAAACCAGTTATCATACCGGTCTCACCGGCTGCTCAGGCGCCGCAGGTAAATGAAAAATATAAGGCTAAGTTCATAACCGCTTGCGGGTTCTCTCTTCTTATTTGTTATAACCAAACCGAAATG
>CAZQGZ010000246.1:0-3863 GCA_964592935.1 uncultured Chitinophaga sp.
CTGTTGAAGTCATGAACGGGAAAGAAAAAATAAGTGTGGATACGGATGAACATCCCCGGGAAACATCCCCGGAAAAATTAGCCGCATTAAAACCGGCCTTTATCAAAGACGGAACCGTAACGGCCGGCAATGCATCCGGTATCAATGACGGGGCTGCGGCTATGTTGCTGGCCAATGAGGATGCGGTGAAAAAGTATAACCTTCAGCCAATCGCAAAAATAATTTCTATGGCCGTTGCCGGTGTGGATCCTTCGGTGATGGGCATTGGTCCGGTACCGGCCACACGGAAAGCATTGCAAAGAGCGGGATTGAGCATTGCTGATCTTGACCTGGTTGAATTAAATGAAGCTTTTGCTTCTCAATCCCTGGCCTGCATCCGCGACCTGGGTCTCGATATAAATATTGTCAATGTTAATGGCGGCGCCATCGCCATCGGTCATCCGCTCGGGTGCAGCGGTGTCCGTATTTCGTCTACTTTATTACATGAGATGAAAAGAAGCGGGGCAAGGCTTGGCCTGGCCACGATGTGTGTGGGGGTGGGACAGGGGTCAGCCATTATTTATGAAAACCTGTAGGATTTATTTTTTAATAAAAATAAAATCTCCCCCAACATGCCCGGCTAATTCAAGCGTTCCATAACGGGGTTCTGTTTTTGTTTCCGTCATCACGGCTTCCAGAATCTGGTTAATGAACATTTTCTGGGCGGTGATATATTTCTCTTTATTTTCTGCCAGCGCCTTGACCAGGTATTTCATGAAGACACTTTCATCCGGTACTTCGGTGTCATTACCTGATGTAATGGCCACGCGGCTTATTTTCTCATTCAATTTTGAGATAGCCGGAGGAGCATCACCCAGTCCTCTTGTCCTGAATACACCGCCGGAAAAACAGGCGTCCGTTATCAATAAGGTATGACGGGAAGGGACCTTTGCTATCATCTCCAGTACTTCCTTATTTGTGAGCCATGTACTTTTATCAAATCGCCTGGCATCTGTTAACAACCAATAGCCCTTTTTCTCTTGCTTATCCCAGATCCCATGCCCGGCATAGAAGATCACCAGGTTATCCTGTGGTTTTAATTGTTCCGTCAAGGCCTGGAATTGTTTCCTGGTATCCGGCACTTCAGGATTATAAGAGGTAAAAATATTTTCCTCCTTAAAACCATAGCTGTTTTTCAGGAGGAGTTTCAGTTTAACAGCATCCGTGATCGGGTTCTCCAGTTGCGGGATAGCCGGATCATCATATTGCTGGCTGGCAATGAGGAATGCGAAATTTCTTGATTCAATGTCAGTGACCGGAACATCTTCATTCTTTTTTTCAACAGGACTCTTATTAATTTCGACAGATTTTGTCGCTTTATTACCCGCCAGGTCCGTTGCTTCAATCGTGATCCTGTTGGTTCCGTTTGACACGGTTATACCGGCCCAAAAATCTCCTTCCTCTTTTAAATAAACCGGGTTCCCGTTGATGGTCACTGATTTGATGCCAAACGAATCCAGGGCAATGCCTTTGATCATTACTATGCTGTCAGCTGTCGTGATCCCGATCCCTTTTGTTGCACCTGTTGGTTCTGTAACGATGATCTCAGGCGGGGTCTTATCCTTCCTGACATTTACGTTTATCCTGCCTTCCAGTCTTGCGAGTCCCTGTAAAGCGGGTTCATAGTCCGGTTCATAGAGCAAGGCGGCTTCGTATTTCTTTTTTGCATTTTTTACATCACCCGTTTTTTCATAGCATTCACCGATCCGTTTATAATTCACAAATTTCCCCGGTTCTTCAATATTTAATAATCCGCGGGGGCTGAGGGTTTTTGTAAATTCTGCGATCGCAGTTTTATAATCTTTTTTAAGAAAAGCATTCATGCCAGAGATCACCGGGGACCAGTTCTTTCCCGCCACGATGCTATTCTTTGCGATCTTGGCCATCTCCGCTTCCGATTGCTGCCAGTCTCCTTTGTATGAATAAACAAGGGGTATCAGTGATTTGGCCAAACCTTTTGCCATGGGAAAATCCGCACCATCCTCTGCTACTTTTTTAACTGCTGCAAGTGCCTCATCATATTTTCCTTCAAGCAGGTTCAGGTACAGGGTAGTATAGAAAAGAGGCCCGTCATTATTCGGTACAGGTTTCAGTAGTACAGAAAATTTCTCCAGGCTTTCCCGGTCTTCCAGTTGAAAAGCCAATTCGGCTGCTTGCTGAAAATATTGACCGGTGAAATGTGCTTTTTGCATTAATGTTTTCGGGAAGAGATTACCCGGGGGCGGATGTTCCAACGAATAAAAACAGGAACGAATCGCTTCCCGTGGACTTCCCATTTTAATGTTTTGTCCTATTTTAAAATTCAGGGCTTCACCAAGGCGTTCGTCAATTTGTTTTTGTTTGACAAGTCCCATGGGCTTCATGGTTTCGAGTGCATGGATATAAACATCCCAGGTTTTATTGGCGCCTTTGATATCACCCATTTCCATTTTATTGTTGGCCAGTTCGATCATGCCTGAAGAAGTTGGACATAATTTGTTGGCGGCGTAGTAAAGTTTTTCTGCTTCAGCAAATGCATCGTCTTTCCAGAGTTTACCCGCTTTTTTTATCAGTTTTAATGCTTCCACATCGCATTGGTCAATTTCCGCTTCGATCCGTTTATTCTCTTCCTTCTTACTTTGGGAATATGCCGGAAAATGCAGCGAAAGGGACAGCAGCAGTGATAAGAGGGAAGGTTTGATTCTCATTGGTATGTTGTTTATATTGTATTAAAAGGTAAAGGGTGTTACAGGGGCATGTCCGGATCCGTGGGTCAAATTGTAATTTGAAGGATGTGGTTTATTGTTTTACGGTTTCCGGCTTTCTTGGGTTGTTTAACCGATGTTCGCAAATAAAAATAATTATTGCACAGAAAAAAATTTTTTTTAAAAACAGCTCCTTTAAATACTGATTTGTTCTTCCAGAAACGGGTGGGAAAAAATTTCATCCTTTCGTCCTTTGCTTTGCGGGTACCTGGGTGAATTTGCCCTTGAGTTTTTTCCGGTTGTCGTAAAAATTATTTTGGTTTCAACGCAGGTGCCCTGTATTTTCCGAGGATCTTCTCACAGGCTTTTTCAATGAGATCATATGCTTCGTGGTACCCGGGTTCCGGGCCATACCAGGGATCGGGTACATCCATATTCTTACCGGGGTATAATTCATTCATCAGTAAACTAACTTTTGAATGATCAAATTTTTTTCCGGCAATTTTTTTCATGTCTTCCATGACATCCTGCGCTAAAGCATAAATTTTATCATACACATCAAAATCACCCGGGCTGAATCTCCTGGCCCTTTGCTGGCTGATATCAATTCCATTCATCTTCGCCACTTTCTGAGAAAGCGGGTGCGGCGCTTCACCAATATGATAACTGTTGGTGCCGGCGCTTTCGATACTCCATGTTAAACCTGCCTTAAAAGCTTTATCCTGCAATATTCCTTCTGCCAGCGGGCTGCGGCAGATATTGCCCAGGCAAACCATTAAGATTTTCATAAAGCAAATGTCAGCTAAACGTAATAATTATTCGCAGGGAAACCGGGGATGTGGAATTAAAAATATAAAGCATCTAATAACCAAACGCACACACCATGACACACAACGAAATCATGCGGGCCGATCTTCTCGATATCATTTTCGAGAAACGTAACAAAGATTACGGAGCCTATGCAATACGCCGCGGTTATAACAAAAGGCTGTTGACAGCCATGGGAGCCGCTTTATTGGTGATCCTTCTTTTTATCGGCGTCAATGCCATGGGTAAAAAGAAAATCACCCCGGTGCAGCCGGCAAGAAAGGAACATTTCGTTGAAATAACAGAAGTAAAAATATTTACGGAGAAACCAAA
>CAZQGZ010000247.1:0-3857 GCA_964592935.1 uncultured Chitinophaga sp.
AATTACTAAAAATAAAAATCCTAAACTGTCAGATTAAATACTAGCTATTACATTTGATTGTTGGATTTTCAACAATCAAACCATCCAGCAATCTAACCATCAAACAATCCTGCTCTTAATCGCCTTCGCCACGGCTTCACCTTTTGAATGCACATGCAGCTTTTCATAAATGTTCTTGATATGACTACCTACTGTGTCCAGGCTGATGTTACATGTAACGGCGATCTTTTTATAACTCATTCCTTCGACAAGAAACGAAAGGACTTCTTTCTCCCTGTCAGATAAATTGAAGTCCTGGTGTTTACCCGGCGAAGATTTCTCAGCAAACATCTTCAGCACTTTTGTAGCTACCGAAGGGCTCATCGGGGCTCCCCCTTCGTAAGTTTCTTTGATGAATTCAAGTACACGGGAAGGAGGTGTTGTTTTCAGAATATAACCTGATGCCCCGGCAAGGATCGACTGAAATATCTTGTCATTATCTTCAAAAATGGTTTGCATGAGGATCTTTACGTCCGGATATTTTTCCCGCAGCATTCCAACGGCCTCTATCCCATTGATCCCCGGCATCTGAATATCCATCAATACAACATCCGGTCTGTCTTTAACAATATCTTCAAAAAGGCAAAGGCAATCCCCGTGAACTCCTGCGCAAATAAAGCCCGGGCTTCCATCGATCAAATGGAAGAGGCTCATCCGTAAACTCTTGCTGTCTTCAAATACACTAACCCTTATATCCGGATTCCTGGCCATGATGTTGAATTATCATTAAATATCTTTGTAGTCACCGTTTAAACTGCTAATTCCAGTTTGATTTGTGTTCCATTCCCCGGAATCGAATTGATCTCGAGATTCGCCCCGATCTCGCTGGCTCTTTTTTTCATATTCTTCAGGCCGTTACCTTCAGTCGCTCTATTTTGTTCAAACCCTTTCCCATTATCTTCAATCATCATCATCATCACTTTATCGTCTTTCTCTTTAATACTGAACATGGCTTCACTGGCTTCCGCATATTTAACAAGGTTATTTGTTGCTTCCTTAAAAATAAGATAAAGATTTCTTCTTGTTTCCATGGGAAGCCGGATGTTAGCAATGTTTTCGTCTGCCATAAATCTGAATTCGATCTTTTTTGCACCCAGGAGTTCATAAGCAAAATTCCGCATTCGCAAAATGATGTTTTCAAACTGATCATTCTCGGGGTTAATGGTCCAGACAATATCAGCCATGGCATCCAGCATCCGTCCCGAACTCTCGCCGATCGACTGCAACATGGGTTTTATTTCCTCTGAGTCTTGCAGGGCCAGTTGTGAAAACATAGAAATGCTGCTTAATGTACTTCCGATATCATCATGCAGATCGCTGGCGATCTTATTTCTTATTTCCTGGAGCCGCAGCTGCTGACGGGTACGGTAATTCCTGTAAACGAAAAAAGAAAGAATGGCAAATAAGGCCAATCCTGTGATCAGATAATTTTTTGCCTGTTTTTGCTGTTTGAGCTGCTCACCTGTTAACAGTTGGAGGTAGTTAAGGGAATCTTCTTTTTTATCAAACTCAAATTGCATCTGCGCTTTCACAACATTCTTTGTATTTTCTTCGCCCGCAATGCTGTCCCGGTAAAAAACATAAGATTGATAGTCCTTAAAAGCTGCTTCCCAGTTTCCAGTGCAGCTGTCAAGTACCGCAAGGTTCCTGTAAATGTCTTTGGTTACATTCATCAGCCCGATCTGTTTCGAAACAGCAAGACCCTCCCGGAGAATTATTTTTGCCTCATTAAATTTTTTCAGTTCAATATAGGCAGCGCCAAGTTGGTTCGAGCTTACTGCCAAGGTGCTTTTATTTCCCAATTTTTTAAAGTTTTCGTAAGCGAGCAGGTAGTTCTCCAGTGCCTTATTCATGAAAGGCCTCTTTTGATCACTATTGGAGGTTGCCCGGCCCTGGCTGAAATAAACGTCCCCTATATTACCATAACCGGATGCAATTCCCATTTCATCTTTTATTTCCCTGCAAATACCGAGAGCTGCCTGGTGATTTTTTAATGCTTCCGTATAGTTGGACTGGCTCAGATTAACAAACCCGATATTGAAATAGAGATCTTTTACGCTGGACCTGGCTCCGACTTCTTCATACAGGGGAATAGCCTCGCGGTAAAAGTTCAATGCCTCCGCAGGGTGAGCTGTCTCACAGTAAAAGTTCCCAAGAGCCATCATCACATGAGCGATCCTTCGTTTATCACCACTTGCTTTCGCTAATTGTAAAGCGGTTTGAAAATTCTTTATTGCTTCGGAGTTATTACCCTGGGCCTGGTTGATCTGGCCAATGCTCATGTAACCCATTGCCATTCCTGCTTTATCGCCCATTTGTTCGTCTGATTTCAATGCGGCGAGATAGTATTGCGTGGCTTTGGGTAAATTGCCCTGTTCCCAATACACGGCGCCGATGTTTTTATTTACACCTGTCAATCCCTTCAAGTCCCCGATCTCTTCCCAGCGTCTTAATGATGCGATCAAATTGCTTAAAACTTCAGGATAATTATTCTGTTGCCGGTACAGTGAAGCGATAGTACTGTATGCCACGGCCACACCTCTTTTGAAATTCAGCTTTTGTCCAAGCTCCAGTGCCTCATCCGCATATTTCTTTGCATCTGTAAAACGAGAGGTCTGCACGTATCTGCTGCCCAGGGCATTCAATGCATGTACCCTGTTGGTATCCCCGGTTGCCGTCTTAAGATAATTCAGTAATGAATCAATTGTTTTGTCGGCCTGGCCAAAAGATGAGCAGGTTATGCCAGTTGAAAAAATAACCAGCATAAGAAGTTTTTGAATTTTGCCGGGACTGTTTACTTGCGTTCGCATGCTCTCTTGTTTGGTTTTCCTAAATAGTCATGCACAGTGTATTAAAGAGGATATTCCGAAAGAGATCGCCTAAGCAAATTAAACTAAATCCTGATGCTGAGAAAATCCCCAGTTCAGGTGATTACGGCCGCAGAAACCCGGGCGGATTCACGTATTCATGGGATTGTTATTGCCCGGTACATCGAATATGTTTACGGCAACTTTTTCATCAACCAAAAACTATTGTTATGAAAAAAATAATATTCTGCTTCACATTGCTGATACTTTTCCTTTCAACAATACATGCCCAAAGCGATGCCTTTAATGGAACCGTCATAAATACGAACCAATGGCAAGTGAGTCCTTACCTTGTGGGAGGAAGTGTGACACAGAACAATGCGCTATACTGTGCGACAGATGGATTTGAGCCGGGCGGGTGGTGTTTTACTCCGGGTCACAATGGCGGGGGGGCCGGGGTCGCTTCGAAGAGAAAGTTAGCCGGAGACTTTGATATCCAGGTCGACTACAGCAACTTCAATGGTGCTTACCAATACGAAGCCTACACCCAGGTTTTTTTTATAGTATATCAGGACCCCGGCAACCTGATGGGTATCAAAAGAATTCGTTTCGAAACAGGTGATGGTTTGCAATCCGGAGGGCTTTTAAATGGTGGGCCTTCCCCGGAAACCGGCACAATAATCCCACCCATTGATGCCGGAATATTTCGCATAGTAAGAATTGGAAGCCAGATAACAACATACTTCAACGGAGTACAGGACCTTTCAATAGATGCCTTCACCGGACCCGTGGTTGTAACCATGTCTGTAGGTGGTCCGGGGCAACCGGGAAGTGTGATATTTGATAATTTTATCATCAATTCCGGCACACTGGTAGGGCCCCCATTGAGTTGCTCCACCTGTAATCTTGAAGTAAATGCAGGTGTCGATGAGCATTTATATTTTGGTTATGCTCCTAATCAATGCAAAACAAAAACCGCTGTTGTAACAAATGGAACCGGACCATTTACAT
>CAZQGZ010000248.1:0-3833 GCA_964592935.1 uncultured Chitinophaga sp.
GTCTCATTTTAAAAAAAGCGAAACACAGTGAATTTCAACTACTTACGCATGAATTGGGATGTCAAATTATATTTGGCCAAAATAAAGGATGGCAAAGGTAAGGATTTTTAATTCCCGGCCAAGAAAAGTTTGCTCACAACAATCCGGCCAAAATACATAAAACCAGCTGTTTTTAACCCCTGAACCAGTCTGCTTTGAGAGCTAATTTCCTTCTATGGACTGGCAGGATATATTGAAGGATTATCTGAGCTTTACGCGAAGAGACAGGATCGCGATCCTGGTATTACTGTTGATTATTGTGGCTGTTTACTTTTTACCATTATTCCTTTCTATCCGAACACCCCCGGCAAGTGAACCCATTGACAGTTCCTGGATTACAGCTTTAAAAAAACTGGAACAAAAGGGGTCTGAATCCAATCAAAACGGCCTTTATAACCGAGATAAGAACGATCCGTCTTCAACCCGCCGGTTTGAGCAGGGTTACAACAATACCTCTGCAGTAAAAGGAGTACTTTTTTATTTTGATCCCAATACCCTGAAGGCAGATGGATGGAAAAACCTGGGAGTTAGGGAAAAGACCATTGGAACAATTCTAAAATTTTTACGCAAAGGAGGCCGTTTCAAAAAGCCGGAAGACCTAAAGAAGATTTACGGAATTTTTCCAGATGAATATGAAAGACTGGCTCCGTTTATCAGCATTGTGACCGACCAAAAAACACCTGTTGAAACGGTAACGGGTGCTCCCGAATTGAAACCGGTAAAACCATATACCTCAAGGTATTCAGTCATTGATATCAACCTGGCCGACACATCGGCATTTATTTCACTTCCCGGTATCGGGAGCAAACTGGCAGCAAGGATCGTGAACTTTCGCGATAAACTGGGCGGTTTCCATTCAGTAGACCAGGTGGGAGAAACCTTTGGACTCCCTGATTCCGTCTTTCAAAGGATCAGACAATACCTGAAGCTGGAAAATACCTCAGTCAAAAAAATAAACATCAATACGGCTTCCGAAGATGAATTGAAAGCGCATCCCTATATCCGTTACGTGCTGGCCCGGCCGATTGTGGCCTACCGAAAAGAGAAAGGACCATTTACCAAACTTGATGACCTTTTGAAAGTTATGGCCGTATCTGAAGCAATATTTAAAAAGATAGCACCGTATCTCACACTCTGAAATAATAAAACCTTGAACACGACAATCGTAATCCCCGGAGATGATATCCTGATCAAAAAGATCCATATTATCCGAAACCAAAAGGTGATGCTGGATAAAGACCTGGCAGAACTATAGGGGTGATCCCGCGAAGATTAAGGGAGCAAGTAAAGCGGAACAAAGAGCGATTTCCACCTCATTTTATGTTCCAACTAACTGAAAATGAGGCTAAAAAGATGGTGTCGCATTTTGCGACACCATCAAAGAAACAATTTGGTGGCTCCTTTCCCTATGCATTTACTGAACACGGGGTACTCATGCTGGCCAATGTATTGAAGAATAAAACAGCAATTGAAGTAAGTTTACGATTGGTCGAATTATTCGTGCGCATGAGGGAAATGCTGTTCGCTCACAAGGAAGTAGTATACAAATTAAACCAGCTGGAGAAAAAGATAACCGGACATGATGAAGACATACAAATGATATTCCAGGCTCTTAAACAATTGCTCGGTCCTCCGGCTGTAACCCGGACCAGGATCGGATACAGGCGAAAGGACGAAGCCGACTGATCCGGGAAAAACGATCAGCCCGAAGTGAATGAAAAAACCCTTCGCGTTGCGAAGGGTTTGAAAATAATTCTGGTAACCATTAAACGAACTCTACGTCCGCACCGGCTTCTTTCAGCTTGGCTACGATCTCTTCTGCCTCTGCTTTGGAAACACCTTCCTTGATATTCTTGGGTGCACCATCCACGAGGTCTTTCGCTTCCTTCAGTCCGAGACCGGTCAGGTCTTTTACGATCTTCACCACGTTCAGTTTAGAAGCGCCGCCATTTTTCAGGACAACATTGAATGAAGTTTTTTCTTCAGCAGCGGCTGCGCCACCTCCATCACCGCTAGCTACCACTACTGCTGCAGCTGCAGGCTCGATGCCGTATTCTGTTTTGAGGAAGTCAGCGAGTTCCTGAACTTCCTTTACTGTTAAGCCTACCAGGCTTTCTGCTAATGCTTTTACGTCTGCCATTTTGTTTGAATTTTTCCCGTCTTCTCTCCCCGGTATATACTGCCGGAGTCCGACGGATGATTAAAAAAATTGTTTGTTTATAGTAAAGTCCTGTTATCCGGATCGCGAGTCCCTGACTCCCGACTCCGAACTCCCGACTCTTGACTCCTTACTCTGCCGGAGCAGCCTCTGCTTTCTTCTCCGCATTCTGCAATAAAGCAGCGATCACTCTCTTCGCGGGCGATTGCAGCAAGCCGATCACTTCACCAATCAGTTCGTTCTTCGTCTTGATCTTCGTCAGCGCCACCAGCTGGTTGTCACCCATGTACACATCACCATTGATAAAAGCCGCTTTCATAACAGGTCTTTCACCATTACTTTCCTTGCGGAAGGAACTGATGATCAGCGCCGGGTCCTTGGGATTCTCAGAAAACATCAGGGCCGTCACCTTATGCAGGGAATCGTACATGCCTGCATACTTTTCACTGTCGAGAGACTCCAGCGCTTTTTTGATCAGGGTGTTCTTGGCTACTTTCATTTCCACATTCTTGTTAAAACAGGCCCGGCGCAGTTTGCCCACCTGTTCAACAGAAAGAGATTCTGTATCGGTAACATAGAAGTTGTTGTACTGTGAGAATTTTCCCTTCAGCACTTCAATCACTACGTTTTTTTGATCTTTTGTCATTGTAATAAGTTTTATCGGTCAGGCCGCGATTAATGTACAAATGCTTTTGAATCGATCACAATACCAGGGCTCATGGTACTGGCCATGCTGATACCCCTCAGGTAGATCCCTTTTGAACTGGAGGGTTTTGCCCTGATAATAGCATTGAGCAGCTCCTGGCTGTTCTCCGCAATCTTTTCCGGTGTGAAGCTCACCCGGCCGATGGAAGCATGAATAATCCCTGCTTTATCAACTTTGAAAGCGATCTTTCCACCCTTTACTTCGTTCACCGCGCCTGCCACGTCATTGCTAACCGTACCCGTCTTGGGGTTCGGCATCAGGTTACGGGGACCGAGCACTTTACCCAGCTTACCGATCTTCGGCATCACGGAGGGAGTGGCGATGATCACATCCACATCAACCCAGCCGCCTTCGATCTTGGTTACAAACTCATCCAGGCCAACATAATCGGCACCGGCCGCTTTTGCTTCCGCTTCTTTATCGGGTGTGCAAAGCACTAATACTTTTTTGGTTTTACCTGTTCCGTGCGGAAGGGTAACAGTGCCACGGATAGCCTGGTCTGCTTTTTTGGGGTCAACACCCAGGCGAACGTGCAGGTCAACGGAGGCATCGAATTTGCAGGTAGTGATCTGTTTTACCAGCGCGGAAGCTTCTTTTAAGGAATATGATTTGTTGCCATCAACTTTTGTTGCCGCAACTTTTCTTTTTTTACTGATGAATGCCATGATAATTCGTTTTAAAATCAGAAGATTAATTTTCCCAGGGAGCCTTTCCTTCCACGGTCAATCCCATACTGCGGGCTGTTCCGGCCACCATTTTCATGGCGCTTTCCACCGTAAAGCAGTTCAGGTCTGGCATCTTGTCTTTGGCAATAGCTTCAACTTGTGACCAGTTCACTTTACCGGCTTTGATACGGTTGCTCTCTTTTGAACCTTTCTGAATTTTCGCGGCTTCCATCAGCTGTACGGCTGCAGGAGGTGATTTGATAAT
>CAZQGZ010000249.1:0-3752 GCA_964592935.1 uncultured Chitinophaga sp.
GGGCATTGCAGCTGCCAAAAACAATACGATCGGTGTAGTGGGTGTATCAGCCGGTGCAAAAGTAGTTCCCGTCAAAGTGCTTAATAATGCTGGTACAGGCTCCTTCAGCGGTATCCTTTCGGGTATTAACCATGTATCGGTTTATGATATACCCGGTGATGTGGTCAGTATGAGTATTGGCGGTTATCCCGTGACCGGCTGTGAAAACTATTACCCGGCCTTGCGGGATGCAATCAGAAATCTTGGAGCTGCCGGTACCTTTGTAGTAATTGCCGCAGGCAACAATTATGATTGCGCCGGCGCAGCAAAAAGCCTGCCCGGCTGTATCAATGGCAATAAAGTGTTTACTGTGGGCGCACTGAATTGCGACAAAACAAAAGCCAGTTACTCCAATGGAGGCGCCGGGTTGGATTGGGTAGCTGTGGGTACTTCTGTTTATTCAACAATTCCCGGCGGTGGTTATGGCACCAAATCCGGCACGTCCATGGCAACGCCCTGTGTTGCCGGTATCATTCATGCCCGTAATGCAGCACCGGCCAGCGGTGGCAACATTGTATTTTGCGGAGTCAACGTGCCATTAGCCCATCGTTGATTCATTATTTCTTTGAAAGAATTTGTTTTGGATCGGGAAATGGTTGTGAAAAAACCATTTCCCGATCATCATAGAGGCGTCGATTCATCCATGCAGGGCATGGCATCATAACGCCTGACCGGCCGGTATATGTTATGCAAATTGTATCAACAGGATGTAAAAAAAGTATAATGCCCAGCAGTTAAATTTAAATCAAATGAAAATACGATCCGCTATATCCGCTATCATGGCTGCCCTGCTGATCACGACAGCCTGCAGCCAGGCTCCCAATAAATCATCAAAGGCAGTTCAAACAGACAGTACGATGAAATGGACAAAACTTATTTCCGGGGATCAATGCAACATGGAAAACCCCATGAATATGCTCATCACCAGCCAGGCACAATTTGATTCTGCCTGGAACCGGGCATTTACCATGGATATGCCACCGGAAAAACCCGTAATTGATTTTACAAAAAATTCAGTGGTCGCCCTGTTCCTGGGAACGGTCAATACGGGGGGACATAGTATCGAAATAACCGGTATAAAAGCAAACGAAGGAAACAGGATCCTGATCACTGCGGAACATAAACTGCCGGGGAAAAACTGTTTGAGCACACAGGCCATCGAGTTCCCTTATTATCTTGCTTTAATCAACCAGGCCGCCCCGGTAAAAATTGACTTTTCTATTATTAAAAAAGAACTGGATTGCCAGTAACAGACCGGCTCCAGTTCATCCGGGTCTGCATTCCCTGATAATTCAGGTAACGGGGTTGAACAATGTATATTTTTTGCAGCCTGTCTTTTGGTCCGCTGATGTAAGTAGTTTCTATGCATTTGATCAAACGGTCTGATAATTTCTATTCGTTTCGTTTACACATCTTTAAAAGCACTTAACAATTTCTTTACATTGCAATTAGGATAAATCCTGAATCCGCAGTATATTTGCACCAGCAAAGCTGAGTACAGTACCCTGACTACAAAGATCGAAACCTGACGGCCTTTACGGCCACCGCCCGGTTCTCTTACTTCAAACGGACACTCAGCCAACTTATTAACGACACATTAAAAAGGAGTTATTATGAAGAGCCTTGTTATGCCCAAAACCGTACAAATCAGCGAAGAAATTAAAAAGGAATTACTGCACGAAGTGAAGGAAACACTGGATGCGAATATCGGTATACCCAATCAAAGAAAATTTACAGCCGGAGATATGTGGAACCTGCAGCGAAACGCCCGTTCAGCCAGTGACATGATACGCAGGTAAAGACGTTGAATAATGCAGTCCGGAAGCCGCTGGTTATGTAAAAATTCAGCCTGTGAATTTTTACATAATGTCCATGGCTTTTACAAATGATGTGGCAACAAAGGGAAGAATAAGCGTGAGCCATTCCCAATGTGTTACGATAGCAAAAATCAGTGCTGCGGTAGAGGCCAGGAAAACAAGCCACCAGATACCCCTGTACTTCTTGGTTTGTTGCATGGAAATAATTTTTTTACCTGCTTACCGCTAATCCGGGGCGACGCCGCCAGTCCGGAATGGCGAAAGCACCGCAAAAATAAGGGGGCATACCTGAATGAAAAAAAAGAGTTTTCAATCCCTTTTTAACAAAGTTCTTTTCCTGAATAACATGGCAATACCAGTCAATGCGCCGGCTATTGCAAGCAACCATTTCAGGTAAACAATGAAATGATACGTGCTAAATTCATTTCCAATGATGGGTTTACTGATCCATTTCAGTAAATAACCATTTTCCAGGATATCACAAGCCCAGGCCACTATTTGCAGGGCAGCAAGTGAAATAAATAGTATTCGCCATTTTTTACCTTTTGTTTTTTCCAGCGCCAGTATGCACAAAGCGGCAATGCCAGGGTAAACCCCGGCCATAAAAACAAAATCAAAACTCAGGTGGTATCGCAGTATCGTTTTAACCTTATCATCCAGCCCGGCCAGTATGGCGCTTACTTTTTCTTCAGGATATGAAATTTCCAGCCCGATGATCGTGAACTTTTGCCCGTTCTGCAGAAAGTCGCCTTCCATCCACTTCATACAAAAAGCAGTGCCGGCAAAAAGCCCAAGGGATACCAATAAAAGCTTCCGCCAGAATTTATTGTTTATTGTCATTTGCAGGTTCAGATTTATTTTATAGCTCTGCCGGATAAAAGTACGAACCTTGGTTCTTTTTTCTATTTTCGTCTTACCTGTTCTTAAAATACATTGTTGAATTCATCAGCAGGATAAGATTTGATATGAAACTCCGGTTTTTTGTACGATTCCATGCCCGTTTTGGCCAGAACGTTTTTATCAGCGGCAACACGGAAGAATTGGGTAATAATGACCCTGCCAAAGCCCTGCCTATGGAATACATGAATGATGAATTCTGGCATGCATATGTCGAAATCAAAAAGAAAGATCTGCAAAAAAATATTACTTATAAATATCTTTTAAAGGACACGGATGCTGAATTCCTTTATGAACAGGGACATGGCCGCAGGGTAGAAGCTGACCGTAACAACCTGGAGGAGGTCAGGATGGTTGATACGTTTATCCTGGAAAGTGATATGGGAAACGTATTTTATTCAGATGTATTCCAAAAAGTATTACTGAAAGAAAAAAAACCGAAAAATAAAAACAGGCAGGCAGGGAAGTTTACACATATTTTTAAAGTGAAAGCCCCCTTGCTAAAAAAAAACGAAGTGGTTTGCCTGCTGGGAAGCCCGGAAAGATTAAATAACTGGTCTGAAAACGATCCGGTTATTCTGGGCAAGGAGAATACATGGTGGACCGTCAGACTGAATCTGTCAGGCTGCGAATTTCCCCTCGCTTATAAATACGGAGTCTGCAACAAAAAAGAAAAAAGGTTAACCCGGTATGAATCCGGGAACAACCGTCTTCTTTTTTTTAATGACTCAAAAAAGAAGAACACCATTTTACATGATGGTTTTGCCCGCTTTCCAATGAATACCTGGAAAGGCGCCGGGGTTGCCATCCCGGTATTCAGCCTCCGCAGCAAAAACAGCTTTGGAACCGGAGAGTTTTCAGATATAATATTACTGGTCGACTGGGCCAGGGCTTCCGGTTTAAAAATGATCCAGCTGCTTCCGGTCAATGATACGATGTCCAACTTTGATTGGACAGATTCCTATCCCTATTCCTCTGTTTCCGCTTTTGCACTCCATC
>CAZQGZ010000250.1:0-3734 GCA_964592935.1 uncultured Chitinophaga sp.
GGCTTCTTTCGAATGCAGTTTAAGACTCGTTGTACCGAGATTACGTCGGTTGGCAAATAACACATTGTGCATTTCCCAGAATTTACCTTCCTGACCTGCAGCAACAGCCGATTCACTGGCCTTTAAACTGCGCTGGTGGATCAGGGTCAGCGGGAAATGCCTGAACTGGAACCTGATCTTTCCTTCATATTCTTCCAGCAATTGTTTAACGATCTCATTGACTTTGGCGCACTCTTCATTTTCGTATTCGCCAAACTCCATCAGGGTAACCGGGGCATCTTTTTTGCCCACGAACATTTCTCTGGGTTCAATAATAATTACATCATCTTTCTTAAAAGCCATTTTATAACTCCTTTTTTATTTTTATCCTCCTGGATGAGATACAGTATTGTTATTAACAAATTTCCGGCCATAAGGTTGAAGGAAAGGCACTTATGCCAAACCGTCACTTATCGGAATCGGTTGAAGATAATATTTTTCCACACCCTGCCAAATCCAGTTATCAGTATTTTCTCAACAACTCATTAAAACGTTGACATTCAATATTTTAAAATGAAAAGAAGATATAATTAGCTGAGTTCAAATAGTAAAAGAAAGCAGACATCAAACAGCCTGACAATTTTCATCATTTACAATAAATGATATCAGGAGAATTCTGCAAAGACAAGACAATAAAATAAAGAGGAGTGATTAATTCTACCACAAAGGTTCTTTAGTGCACTTCCTGAAAAGACTTTGTGTCCTTCGCGGTAAAATATTTTTGAATTTGATCACTTCTCAAAAAGCTATATCCTGTTCTTATCGATCCAATAACCCCAGGCCACCAGCAGCCATTGTGACAAACCGGTCCATGCGATCATATTTACTTTTTCAGGCGGTGGGCCGAACACACTCATCCCGTAAATAACAAGAAGAAAAATCACCAGGCCCCATAATGCCCATGTTCCGGTTTTATTTTTTGGACGGGTGGATCTTATGAATAAAAAAACAGCAGCAGCAAAGAACAAGGTTTCAATAATGACTGACATCCATTTGTAATTCCACAAACCGAGTCCTGCTTTGATTTCTGTAAAAGGTGCCAGGGGCATATCGGGGCTGTGAGAGATCCAGTCCAGGATCCAATGACTGAAAACAAGAAATAATAATAATAAGGAGCCCCTGCTGTTCTTCGTAACTGCATAATATATGATGGCGAACAAAATTCCCCATCCTATTGCCATCAGCATGCTGTGCGACCAGGGATAGTAAACAAAATTCAGGGGCGTCACCGCGGTGTGACCGGGTTCGATCAACACTTTTTCTGTACCCGTTAAAACCAATACAGGCCATAAGAGGTCAAGCCATTGAACGGCGATGAACATCGTGCCCAGCGAAGGTCCTTTGTTCAATTTTTTACCGGCGAAGCCGAGTGCAAAATGACCGATAAACATTGTCAATATTTTTTTTCAATACCCGCAATGATAATTTGAAACTTCCAGTAATTTTTCCCATTGACTGCCCTTACGATGGTATATATTAAACCCTGCTCCTTCAAAAGAAAGAGTCATAGTGAATATATTTGATACCCCGTTGTTATCCGTATCCAGTATATCCAGCAGCATTTCCGAATAGACTCCGTCATCAATGGAGGTGATATCCTGGCTCATCAATTCATCTTCCCTGTATTCGTTTATATCACTGTACTGTAAGGCATAAACGCCGGATTTTTTTTTAGCAGCGATAAAAAATAATACGGCCCTTTCGTTCAGGCGGGGAGTGCACCGATAGGTCCCTACTATCTCCGGTATCTTATCATTGTCCACATCCAATACTGTTAATTTCATGGCCTTCAGATCTTTTGTCAATATGATTTTCCTGTTAAACGCTGCCCGAACCAGTTTTTCAATGGCTGCTTTTTCTGCCGCAGTTGCTGTTCTTCGAAGACCGGAAGCAGGTTTGCTGCTGCTGATATCCGTTGCCAGCGCCATTTCAAATCCATTAAACTTCAACACGGATGATGATGTTTTAACTTCGGCCATGATGGATGCACAATCTGCCTCGGGGTCATTTTTCACCACGGTCACTTTTCCGGCAGGCTTACCCCCTCCTATCAATTTATAAATTGTACCCGGTTTATAGTATTGCTCCGCAAATGCCGGCATTTTCATGCCAGTTTCCTCATCGCTCAATGCAGAAAGCAGTTTCCCGTCTTCCATCCTAGCAACAGGTTCTATCATAACACCATTATTTATAACGGCAAATACCACTTTTGCCGGGGTTTGCTTTTTAACCTGCGATTGTACATTGAATGATATCATTGTAAAAACTGCCAGGCAAAACGATACGGTTCTCATAACTGGTTTTTTTTATAAATATAACTGAAGCCGGTAATATTTCAATACGGTTGCCTGCCCGGCGCATTGTTACCCTGCCTCCCGAACATCGGAGCCCATATCAAGTAATAAGTATTAATAAACATAGAAAAATTTGTCCCCGGAAAATGTTTAGTTTTATGGATAAAATTTTTTATGAAAACCTTCATGAAAGTACCTGTTCAAAAATTTTCTGCCTGTATCCTGGTTATCCTGTTATTAACAGGATGTATGCGAAATATACAAACGAGAAATCCGGAAAGGGACGGGGCACAGGAGGCTTTGGAAAGAGATATTAAGATGATGAAAGACCCTGCCCTGGGTTATGTGCCTGCCAAAAGATTGCTTGCAGCAAAAGAATATAAGGATCAGCTGGTGCAACAAATTAACGGGCCATTGGCCGGTGTAAACTGGAAAGAGCAGGGGCCCAATAACCTCGGGGGCCGTTCAAGGGCCATCCTGGCAGATGCCGGCGATGTGAGCGGTAACACGGTGTTTGTTGGCAGTGTCGGCGGCGGCTTATGGAAAACCACCAATATGAGTGCGGCATCACCCACATGGGTAGCCGTAAATGATTTTTTTACCAACCTGGCCATTACTTCCATTGCACAGGACCCCACCAATGCACTGGTCATGTATTTCTGCATCGGTGAAGGTTATTTTAATTTTGATGCCATACAGGGTGATGGTGTATGGAAGAGTACGGATGGCGGGGCTACCTGGGCTCAATTAGCATCCACAACCTCTGCCACTTTTGATTTTTGCCAGAAAATAATTGTGAACAGTACCGGCATTGGTTGGTCAACCGAATGTGACCTTCCGTTTCGTTTTGTCTGTAGCACCCGGTTATAGCGCTGCCGGCTATGCTGCTGATGGGTTTATGGTCGATGATTTTGAAATTCTCGGACCTTCGAACATTGTACTTCCTGCATCACTGATTTCCTTCAAAGCTTTTAAACAAAACCGGGATGTGTTACTGAAATGGAATACAGAGAATGAGCAGCATGTTTCGGGGTATGTTGTTGAAAGAAGTAATGATGGAATACATTATGTGCAGGTGGGAACTGTACAGGGTACAAACTCTGCACAGCATGCTTATTCCTACCCGGATCTCATCTCGCAGATAACTGTAAGACCTGCCGGTTATTTATATTACCGCCTGAAGATCGTTGACCTGGATGGCCAATATAAATACAGCCCGGTGGCCAAAATAGCATTGGATAAATTTTCGGAGATCACTGTTGGTCCCAATCCTTTTAAAGATCAGTTGTTCATATATTCTTCTGCTGAAGTAAAAAAGGTTACGCTGTATGATATGAGCGGAAAAGAGATGTTCAGTACCCATTCGGTATCGGGAAACAAAGTAACCATAACAAGGCCCCT
>CAZQGZ010000251.1:0-2317 GCA_964592935.1 uncultured Chitinophaga sp.
TTCATTTTTGATGATATGAAAAAGATAACCCCTGTCACTGCCTTTTTGCACAACAGGCAACCAGATGGAATCGCTTTCCGGGGATGCTATACGGTTATTAAGATCTGCAAAATCCAGAAAATGACTTTTTCCCTCAATGTCATTTATCCTGTGAAGAAACAAACGGGGGTTTACCCCATCAATCCTGCCCAGTAATTTCAGATAGTAATCTTTTATAGAAAGTGATTCAACCTTCCTGTGTAAAACACTTCTTGAAGAAAGTTCAATCAGAGAATAATACGTATCACTGAAATAATGTTTGGCGACAAGCTTATTGCCCGGTGCAATACTTAAGCCGATGATAAAATTATTCGCCAGCCCTTTTCCATTTTCCTCTTTTGTAAAATGACCTATCTGTTGCGGATAAAGAATTATTTTTCTGATCCCGTAAAATGTACCAAGCCATAAAACATCCGAGTTATCCAGCAACAGGCAGTTGATATCTTTTAGGTTTACACCTTTGAGTTGTGACTGATGAATGGTATAAATCGCTTTTTGGCTTTTCCAGTCCATACAGATCAGTTTGTCAGCCACCTGCAGCCAGATATTTCCCTTCCTGTCCTCGGAAATCAAGGGAAGATTTTGCCTAATTTGCGGATCCCGGAAAAATCCGTCCAGTAAGGTTTTCTCATTGCCTTTTTCATCGATCACCCTGAGCCGGGTTGACTCCAGCACCCAGATATGGTTGCCGGCATCCCGGTGCAAGCCCAGGTAATGATGCTTATCCAGGTATTCATTTTGAGGCGGTGTAAAAGGCAACTCCCGGGTAAAAACTTTTTTCTTTTGGTCAAAATAATAATATCGGTAACCATCCCTGACTTTGACTTCCGTCCAGGTATCCCCGTTTTTACTTTTACAACTGGCGATGCCATAGTTAGCCAGTATATCTTCCGAATAGAAGGCTCTCTGAAGAGTCCGGCTTTTCATTTCATATAAGCCCGGGTAGATGTTATCCACTTTCAAAGAATGAAATAATTGATAATTGTTGTCATCCTTATTGAATGAAGCAGGATGATTTTTCGGAGTATTATCCTTCCATATAAAAGGAATAGTTTCTTCGGTTACCGGATTCATTTTCACAATTCCCTTATCCGTACTTACCCACAAAAAACCTTCCTGGTCCTCATAGAGTCCTGTAACAAGGTTGCCTGCTAATCTTTTCTTTTCTGTGACATTTTCCTGAAATTTTTTGAAGTTATATCCGTCATACCGGTTCAGGCCATCATGGGTAGCTATCCATAAAAAGCCCTTCTTATCCTGCAACATGTAATACACCACGTTATTGGATAACCCCTCATTCACCGACAATTCTTCCACTTTCAAAGAAGTCTGCGCCGATAAAAAGCCGAAGCCCTGCTGGAACAAGGCCAGAAGGATAAACAGCCGGAATCGCCCGGGATCATGCATCACTGACAGATTTTGGGACGCTAATTTTACAAATTTTTCCTGACAATACAGATACCGGGAGATGCGGCCAGGACCGGGAAATATTAATGCAGGCAAAGCAAGGCAGCCGCCACCACCCCCGCCGTTTCCGATCTTAATCTTGTTTCCCCGAGACTCACCGGCAGAAAATCATTTTCCAGTGCCTGTTTAATTTCATCGCTGGTAAAATCTCCTTCGGGGCCGATGAGGATCAGGGCTGATTGTTGGATGGTTTGACCTGCCTGCCGGTTGGCAAGGTGGTTTACTTGTTGTTTGATGCTATCATTACAATGAGCAATGAATTTTTGCGGATGGTTGAATTGTTGAATGGTTTGATTGTTGAATGGTTGCGGATCATGTAAAACAGGGAGCCAGACCTGCTGGCTTTGCAGCATCGCACTGATGCAGATCTGATTCATCCGGTCATACCGGAATTTTTCTTTCTCCGTTCTTTCACAGATCAACGGAATGATCTCACTGACGCCGATCTCTGTCGCCTTTTCCAAAAACCATTCAAAACGATTGGTATTTTTCAATATGGATATTGCTACGGAGACCCTTCTTGTACCTTGTGCCTTGTGCCTTGTACCTTTTATCTCTACTGCGCAGTGCTTCCTGTTGTCATTGGTAATTTCACAGGTCAATAGATTTCCTTTACCATCTGTAAGGTTCAGTTGTTCTCCGGCTTTCATCCTTAATACCTGTACGATATGCTTTGAAGTATCTTCATCCAGCACAATTTCTTTTTGCGAAGGATCATAATCTTTTATATAAAAAAACGGAAGCATCATACTTAACCGAAAAAAAAAGCCCTTTGTTTCACGAACTTTCTCATTTCTTATTTCTCATTCCT
>CAZQGZ010000251.1:2417-3714 GCA_964592935.1 uncultured Chitinophaga sp.
AAAAAAAAGAAAGATTCATTTGTTAATTAAATACTGCCAGCATTATTCTTTCCTTCGATGAACGGCCCGGCAACACTAATTTTCTCCCGTTATAATAAATGGTATTGACGGATTTCTTATTTACCGGCAAATAAATATCCACCCCGCCGATAAAAGGAGCAACACTGAATTGCTTTAAACCCTTGCCACTGGTCCTGCCATCCCCGTCATCAAAAATAAAACTGGAAATTATTGTTTTACTGGCCGGTGTTAAAAGGGATGAAGAAACGGGAACCCCATTCACCGTCACACTGTCTCTGCCGGCAATCATGGCTTTTTGTGATGAATATATAATGATCAGCGACTGATCATTTTTCTGCGGCAGGCTGCCCAACATGGAGGCGATCATATTTCCTTTGGGAAAACCCCGCAGGTAAATATAATTGTCCGGATCCCGGAAGGGCTCAAAAAAATAGCTGATCGTTCTTTGCCCGGTGTCAGCAGGCACCAGTTCCAGTTCATAAAAGGATTTGCGGTCGGCCATAAAGGATCCCCAGTTTCCGGCATTATCCGTTTGAAAAATGGCGAAGGGTTGTTTGGACAGGCGGGCCCCGTTCCCGGCATTCAGTTTATATACCCTGACGCCGGCTTTTGCCATGGGCATATTATCGCCAAGCAGCACCGCTTTGCCGCTGACGGATATGTTTTCAAATATGGCATACACATCCGGTTGGGAATGATCGTTTACAAAATCATATATCGCCCTGAATGTTTCCATGCTGGTCGCTGTTTCATAGTGATCCTTATCCTTCAGATCAAGATTAACGGCTCCTTCCACATCACCAGCCATTTTTCCCATAACCATATCGGCAGAAGAATATATGTTCAGGCATTTTTTATTGGGAAACCAGGGGATCTCATAAAACCATTTGCGGCTGCCCAGGTGGACATAATGCGCTACTTTCCCTGCATCAGCAGAATCCAGTAAAAAACCCCGGCCCAAACCGCCGCCTGCAGAATGCCCGACCAGGTCAACCTGTTCCGATCGGGTCTTGCTGAGAACCTGATTAATAAAAGCTTTCAGCAAACTATCCGTTTTCTTACCATTACCACTAACCGAATTCCAGTCGAAAACAAATAAACGGCCCGGGCAGTAGTTCCTTTCCTGGAAACGAAGTACCTGCTTTGCATACGTGTCGCCGCCGGCGAGAAACCCATGTATAAAAACAATGGGACGCTTTGCAGGATCGCATTGTGCATACACCGATAACGTAATACTCAGCACCAGTGATAAAAAGAAAAATTTTTTCATATGCTG
>CAZQGZ010000252.1:0-3664 GCA_964592935.1 uncultured Chitinophaga sp.
GCAGGTATTGCCGATGGTGGGGAATTTTATATTCGTCCGCCCGGAACTGCTGCCTGGCTTTTTAATAAAGTTAAATATTAAGAACTAAAGCTGGGCTTTGTTCGTCGAGCCCCAAACCACAGCACAACAGAACTACCGCTGCTGATTGCTCCAATGTCAAGCCCCACTATTGGCAATACCAATGTTATGTGCTGTAATTCGTCATTTCCACTTTATCCAATTTCCATGTCCGTTTGTTTCTGCCACAAATGTTACAGTTTTACGCTTGTATTTATAGCTTGTCAATTCAATTACTGTCTCTTTTGAGTGGTATTTTATTAAAAGTGGTTTTATGCTTTCTACGGACAAGAAATAGAAGTCTTTAAGCTGTCCAACTCTTTCTAACATGGAATAAAATTCGTCTTTCTGGTTTTGATTAAATTGATATAAGACATGCGTAGCATAAATAATCAAATTTTGAGTTTTGTCTATTTTAAGAATTACTTTTTCAAAATCGGAAACCGTGTCAGCCTGAATAAAATTAATTTTTTTAAGTTCATCTAATTTCAACGCTTCATCTATTGCAACAAACCTTTCAATTTGGTCTGTCCATACTAAAGCCTTCAACCACATGATTTCGTTTTTGTCAGTTGGGTCAATTAAATTTTGGTCTATTCCAATTTTTATGATTGGGTATGAAATATCAAAAATTGCTGGAATTTCTGAGTCTACTATTTTACTTTTTACAATAACATTGCTTTTCCCAATTGATTTTTGGTCATTATACCAATATTGGTATTTGTCAAAGTTGAGTGTTAGCCCTGCACTTGTTCCTATGTCAATTATTGTGGTTGGTTTGCTTTCTTCCTTAATAAGTTTTGAGAAAATTGGCATTAAGTATGAACAACGGGTAATAACATTTGTTTGAACTATCCTTGTTGATATTATTTCTTTTATTTCATTTTTATTCGTCAAACAAAAGTCCCTAAAGATGTCAAATGGAATTTCAGTAAAAAGAGCTTTTTGAATAGAAGGATAGTATTTTGCTAATCTATAGTTCGGGTTACTCAAAAGCAGATAATGGACTGCAGCAAAAAAAATATTTGGAATTGGTTGTCCTTGTCGTGTATGTGACGCAATATTTAAAAGTTCTGCGTCATTTGCTATTTGAAGACTTAGTCTATAATAAAGGTTTGAATTTCCTTTGCATTCAGTCTCTGCAAAACTCAAAAATCGTTCTTTTATAATTTTAGTGTCCATTCAGTTACTCTCAAGTATTTGGGGTCGCAATATTATAGCACATAACTCATAAATATACGCAATGTTCGCCCCGGATGCCCCTTGAAAAACAACCATTTGGTTTACATTCCAGTATCGCCAATCCACTTTCACTTTACCCGTGTATAAACGTTTGTAAATGTTTACAAACGTTTACTGCTCCCTAAATTATTTGACTTTCAAAAACCAACCAATACCACAAACTGGTTATTTAAGAGGTAGCGAGCTCAATAATTAGTGTGAGTGGCTAGAAATGGTTGGGGTTTGTCATTTCGTTAAGCCTCATTTCACTTCACCCCATAAACCCCACCCTTCACCGTCTTAAACTCCACCACCCCACCCTTCAATTTTTTAATAGCAACCGGTTTGCCATTCAAAAAAACCTTCACATTATCCCCCAACTCCACCCTGCAAACCGCCCCTTCTTTAGAAAGAATATTCAGCTCCGTGAGTTTCTTATCCTTCCATGAAAAGTCCAGTTCAAAAGCGCCCCTGGCACAAACACCCCGGAAGCGGCCGGTGTGCCATTCTTCGGGTAAAGCAGGGAGTAAACGGATAAAACCGTCGTGCGACTGCATCAGCATCTCCGTTACCGCCGCGGATACGCCGAAACTGCCGTCTACCTGCAGCGATTTGAAGCAGAGGGCGAATAATGAGGCGCAGCTCTGCTCTTTTAAATAACCTTTATATATCTTATTGGCGCGGTTACCGTCATTCAGTCTTGCCCAGAGGGCCATTTTCCAGGCGCGCGAAAAACCGGTGGAACCATCGCCTCTTTCTTCGAGTACTTTCTTATAGGCTTCGATCAATGCCGGGGTTCTTTTTTCATACAACACTTTCCCGGGGTACAGGCCGTACATATGCGAAAAATGCCGGTGGTTTTTTTCGAGCGAGCGCCAGTCGTCGGCCCATTCCTGCAGGGATCCATCCCGCCCGATCTGCAGCGGCACGAGTTTTTCCCTCGCCTGCCGCACTTTCTCCGCGAACGCGTCTTCCTTTTCCAGCACCCGCGCCGCTTCGGCATAATAACCAAAGAGATCATAGAGTATCTGCATATCAATGGAGGATCCCGCGCAGATCGTAGTGCCTTCGCGGAAACCTGCCGTCACTTCGTCGAAATAGGGTTTGTTGCCCCCGCCGTCGGGAAAATTTTCGGGTGAAGTGCTGGGATTGGTGACCAGCCATTTCCCGTTGGGATGCGGCACGAGAAAATCGAGGAAGAACTGCACGGAACCTTTCATCACGGGAAATACATCCTGCAAAAAATTTTTGTCCAGCGTGTATTGGTAATGCTCCCACATATGCGTGCAGAGCCAGGCCCCGCCCACGGTAAAGGTTCCCCAGGTGGGACCATCCATCGGCGCGGCCACCCGCCAGAGATCGGTGTTCTGGTGAAACACCCATCCCCCCGCCCCATAATGCTCGCGGGCCACCTGCGCGCCCTGGTCGGTTAGTTCTTTGATCATTCGTACCAGCGGCTCCGCGCATTCGGAGAGATTGCCGCTCTCCACCGGCCAGTAATTCATCTCGGTGTTGATATTGGTGGTGTACTTCGAATCCCAGGAAGGATTCATATTGTCGTTCCAGATCCCCTGCAGGTTGGCGGGCTCCGTGCCGGGCCGCGAAGAAGCGATCATCAGGTAACGGCCAAACTGGTAATTCAATGCCGCCATGGCGGGATCGGGCTCTGTCTGTATCTTCTTCATCCGTTCCGGGGTGGGCAAATAAGAATTAGCAGTAACGGGGAGCGATAGCGAAACTCTTTTGAAATATTTACGATGATCATCGAGCGCGGGTTGCAGGATATTACCGTAACCCTTACCCGAAATTTTCTGCAGGTAATTCTCCACGCGGGCATGCGCGTCGCCGCTCACATCCTTATAATTCACAAAATTGGTAGCGGCGGCAAAATAAAGCGTAACCGCATCGGCGTTTTTGATGACCAGGTCAACACCAGATGTCCGCACCGAACCGCCTTCGGTCACAGCCTTTATCCTCGCCTCATACCGCAGTTTGCCTTCCACCCCGAGGTAATCGGCCGATTTGCCGGTTAGCACCAACCCATCATTTCCATTCGGATCCATCCGGAAATAATCGGTGGCATAATTGGAATGGGCCTGGTTCCGCTCCCCGCGCAGGTTGGCGGTAAAGGAAATGCTCCCGGGCCGGTTGGCGGTCAAGCTTACCACGATCACCTGGTCGGGTGCTGAGGCAAATATTTCCCGCACATAAGTAATTCCATTGGCCTGATACTCCACTCCCGCTATGCCGGTGCTGAGATCCAGCCATCGTTTGTACCCGGTAACGCTGTCCTGGTTCTTAAAAAACAAATGCAGGTTGGCCAGGCTCTGGTATTTCATCTGCTCCACCGGGTAACCCATCAGGTGGCGGCCGAAAAGATTATGCG
>CAZQGZ010000253.1:0-3641 GCA_964592935.1 uncultured Chitinophaga sp.
TGAAATTCCTGGTCTGCGCGGTACTGAAACTTCTCAGGTTAAAATTATTCCCATAAGTAAAGGTCCTGTTCTCCTGGAGGAACGGATCTATGATATTAAAAGTCACAATGAGTCTCTTATTAAAAAATTTCCGTTGTACCCCCAGGTTCATGCTCCAGTTCCACCGTGCAAAGCCCTGCGGACTTGCAAAACGGTTGAACGTGAAACTGCCGGTGAAGTTCTGCACATCGTTCGGTGTCCAGGTGGAATTGAAATTGGATGTAAAGGATCCGCCATCACGATACCGGTTAACCGATTTATCAAATGCACTGTACACATTATAGTTATAACTGGCGCTGAAATTGGCTTTTAATTTTTTATTGATCGTCAGTCCGCTCCAGGTACTGATCTCATATTCTTTGCGGCCGCTGATATTTTCCCAGGTGATCTGTGTCTTTTCGCCGGGGATCAATGTTCTTACCTGGCTGAAAATATTTTCGACAATATTATAGCCCAACCCGAGATTGAGATAATACAGTGGTTTCGTTCGTCCCAGTACAAAGTCAAAATTATGCGCGGTCGATGCTTCCAGTTTTTCATTGCCAAACCGGACATTATAAGGATCCCCGAAATCAATCGTTGGATTCATTTCATTGATCCCGGGCCGGCGGATACTGCGGCGGTAAGATAAAGTCAGGTTCAGTTTATCCTTCCAGGTGCGGTTGATATTGGCAAAAGGCAGCCAGGTCCGGTAATTATTTTTTGCGTCGCGCAAATCTTTGAATAATTCAAACCAGATATATGTTTGCTCGGCAGAAATTCCTGCCGTCACACTGAAATTTTCTTTCAGCAACTGTTTTACCGATGCCCGCAGACCGGTGACCGACTGGTGAAATTTAAATTCGTTGCTCAGGAATTCAGATTTAATATAAATCATATCCGGCTTTTTCAGGTAACTGGCATCCACGGTGACATGACTGTTGTTCCGGTTGTAGAATCCGCCTACCGATAAAAATGTTTTCTTATTGCTTAACGGCCGGTCATAATTGACCCGGATATTATACCCGTTGCTTTTATTGTCTGTTAGTTGCTTTTGAGTGGAGTCAATACCGTTGGGAGTATGATCCGGGTTTAAATATTGCTGGTAAAAAGCCCGGTCAGCAGTATTCACCGAAAAATTTACCCCGGTAATTATTTTTAACGACTCCCCGGCGATCTTTCCCTTTTTGGTATAGGTAAAGTTCATGTTGGGATTATAATTATTGCCCTTGCTGATAATTTCTCTTTCGCTCAGTTTATATATGTTGCCAAACCTGTTGATATTGGTATAGTCTGTATTGTTCCTGTTTTCATAATGATTCTGGTTGTGATGCAAAACAAAATTGATGGATTGTGTTTTGCTGATATCATAATCCAGGTTCAGCCTGAAATTGGGGCGTATATTTTCGTTTACATACCTGTTCTTTGTATTAAAAAAATTGGAGGAGTCTGTATAGAAATTATTTCTTTCAGAATAACCATTTCCATGTATATAATTATATCCGGCACCTGCATTGATACTTAATGCAATTCCCTGTTTCCGGTAATTGTAGTTACCGTTGATTCCCACATCGCCTCTTGTGCCCGCGGAAATATTGATCCGGCCCGTTTTTCCCACTTTGCCTTTTTTGGTAACAATATTGATCACCCCACCCTGCTCATTGGCATATTGCGGGGGAGGATTGGTCATCACTTCTATTTTTTCGATAGAACTCCCGGGCAGGGATTCCAGCAGGTCCTGTAGTTGCTGAATATTCAACTCCACCGGCTTGTCATCAATTAATATTTTGGGCTCCTTTCCTCTTACGGTAATTTTCCCGTTGGGATCTTTGGAAACAAGGGGCACATTGTTCAGCAGTTCACTGGCATTGCTCCCGGCTGCCAGCGCCGATTCGCCTGCATTAAAAGTGATATTGCCCTCTTTGGATTCAATCAATGGCTTCTCTGCGTAAATGATCACTTCATCAAGTTGTTCACCCGCTTTGGGTTTTAATACCAGGTCATTCAGGTTGAAATCAAATCGTTCTTTGCGGAAATGAATGCTGTCGAGAGCCAGGTTTTGCATACCGGCATAAGAAAAACGGAGGCGGTAATAACCAAAAGAAATATTGCTGAAAGTAAATAAGCCGTTCTGATCTGTCTGTATCGTCCGCCTGTTCATACTGTCTTTGACCGGTATCAACTGTACCGTGACACCTTCCAGCGCCTTCTTCCTTTCGTCCATTACATTTCCCGTGATGATGCCGGAATTATCATTTTTTACCTGTGCAAAAACAGGAATTACAATCAGGAACAGGAATAATATTATAACAACTGATCTCAATCCGGTATTTGACGCAAAAATAATGGGTTGCTGTCGGCCTTCCGGTTATCATTTGATAACCCGGGAAAGAATTATTTTACCTCCTGTAAATCTATTTCACACCAAGACCAATACAAAAGAAGCGATCGCAGTAATATAAAAGCCATAGTCGATTAACTGTAACCAACCTTTCAACTCACCTGCAGCACCCCCGCTCACATTCACACCAATGATAAACAACGTGGTTAATATAGCTGTCACCAGGAAAGGCAGCAATCGTAAAAGAAATCCAGAAGATTGTTTGTTAACAGACCTGATCAAAACGACGAGGGCAAAAAACGGGATCAGCAGGAAAGAATAACGGATGACCGTGGTTGCCGTGCTTTCATTTGCATTACTTGTTGTGACAAGATCCAATCCGCTGCCCCCGCCAAATTTAAACCAGGGAAGAAAGAATGCAACGATAATCAGAATACCTAAAATAGCCCTGAACATGGTTTTATTGTTATTCATATTGCAGTTGTTTTCCCGAAAATTACGTTTTCTTTTATGGTTTTGCGAAAAGATTGACTTAATTAAATATCTGCCATCCTGTCGCAATTCGGGGCCTTTTCTTTATATTTGCCGTTCAAATTTTATTTGAATGCTTGACTATGTGTCAGATAAAGTTCAGGATGAGACGAGGCAGGGAGAAGCCTATGCCCCCTTCGGAAATGACCCGAACCAATATAAAAAATGGTTCTACATAGAAAGCTATGGTTGCCAGATGAATTTTGCCGACAGTGAGATCGTTGCTTCTATTTTAAACAAAGAGGGATTCGGAGCCACGCGGAAAGCGGAAGAAGCCGACCTGGTCCTGATCAATACCTGCTCGATCCGGGAAAAAGCCGAACAGACCATTCGAAAAAGACTGACCGAATTCAAAAAACTGAAAAAGGAAAAGAAAGGAATGCTGGTGGGTGTCCTGGGTTGTATGGCGGAACGGCTGAAATCAA
Source organism: uncultured Chitinophaga sp. (assembly GCA_964592935.1). Lineage (GTDB taxonomy): Bacteria > Bacteroidota > Bacteroidia > Chitinophagales > Chitinophagaceae > JJ008. The sequence continues at coordinate 3,316 of CAZQGZ010000253.1, forward strand.
AATTTTTAGAAGAAGAAAAATTGGTGGATATCGTGGTTGGCCCGGATGCCTACCGTTCCTTGCCCGGGCTGGTGGAAGAAGCCGAAGGGGGACAGAAAGCCGTAAATGTTTTATTGAGCCGGGAAGAAACCTATTCCGATATTTCCCCTGTACGATTGGACAGTAATGGAGTCAGCGCCTTTGTCAGTATCATGCGGGGCTGCAATAATATGTGTTCATTCTGTGTGGTTCCGTTTACCAGGGGAAGAGAAAGAAGCAGGGATGCTGAAAGTATTGTCAGGGAATGCAGAGATTTGTTTGAAAAGGGATACAGGGAAGTGACATTG
>CAZQGZ010000254.1:0-3639 GCA_964592935.1 uncultured Chitinophaga sp.
GCCGCATCTCCATGAAAAAAATGAGGAAGATCCGCTTGTTCCAGAAAGATTCTTATATCGGTATCGATTTCCTGAATAAAAAAACCGAGGTCATCCGCCTGAAAGAACCGCAGGATGCCAATGTATTTACCTTTGACATTGAAACACCCTCCGGCAAAAAAACGATCGCCATGGCCAGCCCCGTTATCCCGGAAGTAAATGCCATCAAAGAAGAACTCCTGGCATTCCGGAATGCGATCCTGAACAATACCAAACCCGTTGTATCCGAGATCGACGGGCTGATGGCCATGGATGTGGCGCACCAGATCCTGGAAAAAATTGGGAACAATATTATTACCCGGTGAACCCCTCAAACAAGAAATTATCCATTGGCTGGTATGCAGTGCTGGATTATTGCAGCGCTGTATTGGCATGGCTTCTTTTTTATTTTCTCCGGGCTTATATGCTGCACGATGAAGGAGCCTACCCCATCAGCTCAATATCCTGGTTATTGATCTTCGTTATTGTTCCCTTTGGCTGGCTGGCCCTTTATACCCTTGCAGGAACCTATCATGCCTTGTATAAAAAATCGAGGCTGGAAGAATTTACACTCACCTTTGTGTGCACTTTGATCGGCAGCATGGTGCTGATGTTCGTTTTTGTATTGAATGATCCGCATACCGGCAATTCCTATTTTTATCTTGCATTCGCTGCGCTCACCGGGATCCATTTCATGCTGACATTTACCGGGAGATGGTTGTTGCTCAATAAAGTGAAACGCCAGTTGCTGGATGGAAAAATTTATTTCAACACCTTAATGATCGGCAGCCAGGAAAATGCAACCGGCATTTATAAAGAAACCGAAAAAAGCCTCCATGGTGAAGGTTACCGGTATGCAGGTTTTATCAGCCCCGATCAGAATGCCCGCCTGAACGAATCATCCGGCCAGGGCAAGACCGGTATCCGGAAACTGATCCCCGCGCTGGGATCAGTGGATGACCTGGAAAAGATCATTGATGAAAATAAGATACAGTTGGTGGTGATCGCTATGGAAAAAAACGAACAACCCCTGCTGGAAAAGATCATTAACCGGTTGAGCGAAAAAGATGTGGAGATAAAAATTCAACCCAACATGCTGGATATTCTTTCCGGTTCGGTAAAGACCAGCAATGTAATGGGCGCCGCACTCATTGATCTGCAAACCGGGCTGATGCCCGAGTGGCAGCAGAACATCAAAAGGCTGATCGATGTGTCGGCAGCCTTAATTGGATTGATCCTGTTATCTCCGCTGATGATCTATGCGGCATTGCGTGTCAGGTTCTCATCAAAAGGACCCGTGTTCTATTCCCAGGAAAGGATCGGGTACAAAGGCAAACCTTTCCGGATGTATAAATTCCGTTCCATGATCCACGGGGCGGAAAAAGAAGGACCTGCCCTTTCATCCAAAAATGACCAGCGCATCACCCGCTGGGGAAAGACCATGCGCAAATGGAGGATCGATGAACTGCCGCAACTATGGAATATCCTCATCGGTGAAATGAGTCTCGTGGGACCAAGACCCGAACGCCGTTATTATATCGACCAGGTCATTGCCCGCACTCCCTATTATAAATATTTGCTGAAAGTAAAACCCGGTCTCACCAGTTGGGGCATGGTGCAGTTTGGCTATGCAGAGAATGTGGAGGAAATGATTGAACGCAGCAAGTTTGACCTGCTCTATATTGAAAATATCTCACTGGCCCTTGATTTCAAAATTATGATCCATACGTTGCGGATTATTTTTAAAGGAAAGGGCAAATAGATGGTTTGATTGCTGCATGGCTTGATTGTTAATTACGCAGCCATTCAACCATCAAACAATCTAACAATTTGGCAGTTAATGATTATTTTTGACCAAACCCCAGCCTTTTGAGAAAGAATATTTTTCCCTTCCTGATAGCTATTGGCTCACAGCTCACAGCTTTTTCTCAATATTGGCAGCAACAGGTCAACTACACCATTGATGTTACCCTGAATGATAAAGAACACACATTAGATGCTTTTGAAAAGATCGAATACATCAACAACTCCCCCGATACCTTACCATTCATCTGGTTCCATCTCTGGCCCAATGCGTATAAAAATGATAAGACGGCTTTTACCGACCAGGCCCTTGAAAACGGCAATACTCAATTTTATTTTTCCGGTAAAGAACAGAAAGGTTATATCAACCGGCTTGATTTTAAAGTAAACAATATAACAGCCATAGTTGAAGATCATCCCCGGCATATTGATATCGTAAAAATAATTTTACCCGCTCCTCTTCCTCCCGGGCAAAAAATCATTATCACCACGCCTTTTCATGTAAAGCTTCACTATAATTTTTCCAGGGGCGGGCATGATGGCCAGAGCTACCAGGCCACGCAATGGTATCCCAAACCGGCCGTGTATGATAAAAAAGGATGGCATCCCATGCCCTATCTCGAACAGGGAGAGTTTTACAGCGAATTCGGAAACTTTGATGTGCGCATAACCGTTCCCGGAAATTATGTGGTAGCCGCCACCGGTGAATTGCAGAATGCCAATGAAAAAGAATGGCTGAAGACCAGGTCTTCCTTTACCTGGAAACCGGTTGTTCAAAAACAAAAAAATGCTTCGGGACAGATCAAATCGGTCACCATTCCTTTCCCGGAATCATCCAAAGAAATCAAAACACTGCAGTACAAGCAAACCAACGTGCACGACTTCGCCTGGGTTGCCGATAAACGGTTTATCGTAAAACAGGATACCTGCCGGCTGGCATCGGGAAAAGTGATCGATGTATTCGCGTATTTCAACTCGTCGGAAAATAAAGGATGGGACAACAGTGTCGGGTATTCGAAAGATGCCGTCCGGCATTATTCTGCAATGGTTGGAGAATATCCTTATAATATTGTACAGGTGGTGCAGGGACCTGAAAGTTTCGGCGGAGGCATGGAATACCCGACCATCACCGTTATTTCCCCGGGTGGTGATCCGAAAGGCCTCGATCATACCATCGCCCATGAGATCGGGCACAACTGGTTTTATGGTATCCTGGCATCCGATGAACGGGAACATCCCTGGATGGATGAAGGCCTGAACAGTTATTATGATGCGGTATACAAAAAGGCAAAATACGGTCAACAGCCGCAGGCTGAAAGAATATTATTTGAGACCAAAGCCATCACAAAAACCGATCAGCCCATTGAAACGCCTTCGGGAAAATTCAATGAGATCAATTATGGCCTCATCGCCTATTATAAAACGGCGGAATGGATGCGGTATCTCGAATCGCAGCTTGGTACCGAAGTTTTCCATAAAGCCATGCAGGATTATTTCCGCCGCTGGCAGTTCAAACACCCGATGCCGGAAGATTTTAAAAAAACATTGGAAGAAAGCACCGAAAAAAACCTGGACGCCGTTTTTTTTTATCTCGGGAAAAAAGGGATCCTGCCCAACCAGCAACGAAGCGGATCCATGACAACCTTTCTTTTTGATTTCAAATCATGGAAGAAATACCTGGCGCATCCATCAAAAAATCTTTTGGTATATGGACCGGCCATCGGCGCCAATAGTTATGATAAATTATTGATCGGGGCCTTTGTGACCAATTTCAAATTACCGCCATCAAATTTCAGTTTCTTCCTCGCGCCCATGTAT
>CAZQGZ010000255.1:0-3625 GCA_964592935.1 uncultured Chitinophaga sp.
GGTGGATGTATATGTACCCGGATGTCCCCCGCGGCCCGAGGCGATCATTGATGGGTTGTTAAGGATCCAGGACCTGGTGGCAAAAGAAAGCCTGAGAAGAAGGAACGGAGAGCAGTATAAGGCGCTATTGGATAGTTATGGCATTCAGTAATGATGGTTTGATTGTTGGATGGTTGAATTGTTAACCATCAAACCATCAAACAATGAAACAATAGTATAATGCTGACAAACGAAATAATAAAGGCAAGACTGGTTGAAAAATTCGGTGAACAGGTATCCGGTTTTGAAGAACCCTATGGCATGCTGTCTTTTGAAGCACCAAAGGAAATGAACCTGAAGGTGCTTAATTTTTTATATGATGACGAGGAATTGAAATTTCGTTTCCTGACCGATCTCTGCGGGATACATTACCCGGTCAACCCGGGGAAGGAATTGGGTGTGATCTATCATTTGCATAACCTGGTTGATAATGTACGCATCCGTTTCAAGGTGTTTACAGATATCAGCAAGCCGGATATATACACGGCGACAGGATTATTTTCTGCAGCCAACTGGATGGAACGGGAGACCTATGATTTTTTCGGGGTGAATTTTGTCGGGCACCCGAACCTGAAGCGAATATTGAATGTGGAGGAAATGGATTACTTCCCCCTGCGGAAAGAATACCCGCTGGAGGACCAGTCGAGGATCGATAAAGATGATGAAATGTTTGGAAGATAAAAATAAGGAATCAGAAATAAGAAAGTAGGCTTCGCCTCGCAAGAAAATGTCAGAACATCATATCAAATTACCGGAGGGAAGTATTGAGAAAACAACTTCCACACTGAACCTGGGACCCACGCACCCGGCCACGCATGGTGTGATGCAGAATGTGCTGGAACTGGATGGTGAACGGATCGTTTCCACCACACAAACCATCGGTTATATCCACCGCGCTTTTGAGAAACTCGCCGAACGCCGGCCTCTTGCACAGATCACCACGCTGACGGATCGTTTGAATTATTGTTCTTCTCCTCTCAATAATATGGGATGGCATTTAACCTGTGAGAAATTGCTCGGGGTGAAAACACCAAAACGTGTTGATTATCTCCGCGTGATCATCATGGAACTTTCCAGGATCTCCGATCACCTGATCTGTAATTCGATCATGGGTGTGGATGCCGGAGCATATACGGGATTTTTATATGTGATGCAATACCGTGAACTGATCTATGAAATATACGAAGAAGTATGCGGGGCCAGGTTAACCACGAATATGGGCCGTATCGGAGGTTTTGAAAGAAATTTTAATGATATCGCTTTTCAGAAAATTGAAAAATTCCTGAAAGAATATCCAAGGGTACTGAAAGAGTTTGAGAATCTTTTTCAGCGCAACCGGATCTTTATGGACCGGACTAAGAATACCGGCGGCATCAGTGCGGAACGGGCATTGAATTATGGTTTCACCGGCCCAAACCTGCGGGCAGCCGGGGTTGATTACGATGTACGTATACATTCTCCCTACAGCAGTTACGAAGATTTTCAGTTTAATATTCCAGTGGGCACAACCGGTGATAATTATGACCGCTTTTTAGTCCGTAACCAGGAAATGTGGCAAAGCCTGAGCATATTAGAGCAGGCATACCGGAAAGTGCAGGATTTTAAGGGAACGGAGGCTGATGTTTTTCATGCAGACGTGCCTGAATATTACCTGCCGATGAAAGCGGATGTTTATACCAAGATGGAAGCCCTGATCTATCATTTTAAGATCATCATGGGAGAAACGGAGATACCGGCCGGCGAAGTATATCATTCTATCGAAGCGGCAAACGGTGAATTGGGATTTTACCTGGTCAGCGATGGCGGCAGGACACCTTATCGTTTGCATTTCCGGAGGCCCTGCTTTGTATATTACCAGGCTTTTGAAGAATTAATTAAGGGATATATGCTGAGTGATGCTATCATGACCATGAGTGCGTTGAATTTGATTGCGGGTGAGTTGGATGCATAAAAACATCAGTCCATCAAAAAATCATGGGTTGATTGTTTGATGGTTAAATTGTCAGATTGTTATGTTGAAATTTTCAGACGATAAATTAAAAGAAGTACACCGGATAATCAATTTTTATCCGGAAGGGAAACAGAAAAGCGCAGTTATTCCTGTGTTGCACCTGGCACAGCAGGAATTCGGAGGCTGGCTGAGTACCGACACAATGGATTATGTGGCATCCCTGCTGAACCTGCAGCCTATTGAAGTATACGAGGTCGCCACGTTCTACAGCATGTATAATTTAAAACCGGTGGGTAAGTATATGTTCGAAGTTTGCCAGACCGGACCCTGCATGCTGAACGGGAGCGATGATATCATTAAATATATCCATGATAAACTCGGTATTAAACCAGGTGAAACAACGGCTGACGGAATGTTTACGTTGAAAACGGTTGAGTGCCTGGGGGCATGTGGTTATGCACCCATGATGCAGTTGGGTAAAAATTACCGGGAACACCTGACCAAAGAAAAAGTTGATGCGATCATTGAAGAATGCAGGTCGGCCGCGGCAAAAAATAACTGATATGAAACGTATTTTAGTTGCAATTTTTATTTTGGGTTCACTGGATGGCTCAGCACAGCCCGGCACATCACCGGAACAAATGCAGGTGATGATGAAAATGCTGAGCCTGAAAAATTCCCTGATCGCGAAGGACAGCGTGACCTTATCGGGCCTGCTGGCGAATGAGGTGACCTATGGTCATACAAATGGCCTGGTCCAGACAAAGTCGCAATTGATACGCGATGTGGTAAGTGGAGTGCAGGATTATAAAAGTATTGAACCGTCAGATATGAATATCCGGGTATTTGATAAGGCTGCCATTGTGACCATGAAATCAGCAGTGAAAATGGTATTTAATACCAACCCGCTGGAATTTAATATGTATGTAACACTGGTTTGGATCCAACGGGACAGTGAATGGAAACTGGAAGCAAGACAGAGTGTGAAACTAAATTAATGAAGAAAAAATACGGGGAGATTGCTTCGGCTTCGCCTCGCAATATTAAAAAATACGGGGAGATTGCTTCGGCTTCGCCTCGCAATATTAAAAAATACGGGGAGATTGCTTCGGCTTCGCCTCGCAAGTAATATGGCACGAAAACTATTATTGGACAAAGCGCATATCCCTAACATCAGGCTCTATGATGTGTACCGTCGTGAAGGTGGTTATCGCAGCGTGGAGAAGGCCTTGAAGACAATGACTCCGGATGCGGTAACCGAGGAAGTGAAAAAAAGCGGGCTGCGCGGACGGGGTGGTGCGGGTTTTCCAACCGGGATGAAATGGGGCTTCCTGGCCAAGCCTGCCGGTGTTCCAAGATATCTTGTCGTAAATGCGGACGAATCAGAACCGGGAACTTTTAAGGACAGGTATTTAATGGAACATATTCCGCACCTCCTGATCGAAGGGATCATCACTTCATCCTATGCCATTGGTTCCAACCGTTCCTATATTTATATACGCGGTGAGTTTGCATGGATCGTGGATATACTGGAGCAGGCTATACAGGAAGCAAAAAATAATGGATGGCTCGGGAAAAATATTTTGGGAAGCGGATTTGACTGTGAAATTTATATTCAGCGCGGGGCCGGCGCTT
>CAZQGZ010000256.1:0-3572 GCA_964592935.1 uncultured Chitinophaga sp.
TGCTGTTTTATAGAGGAAACTATATTGAAAATTTAACCGGAAGTTTTCTCCACACAGGTCCCATACTTAAATAGCAGCGGCAATCAGGAAGAAAGTAATGAACACAAAGATCATTATTCCTAAAACTGTTGAATAGTTTCGGGGTGTGATCTGACCGTTTTGATCCATTTTCCTGATCAGTGGGAATAAACGCCAGTAGAACAATGCCGTTGCCAGCGCCAGCGCCACTAGGCTCAGGCGTTGGAGCTCTTTATCGGCAAAGATAACGATGACCGCCAGCAGCAACAGGAAAATCAACTTTACTCCGGCCACCCAAAAGACAAGGTATCTGATAAAAATATGAATTTCTGGGTCCTGTTTGGATTTTTTCCATGCAGAAAAAACACCCACTCCATTGGCGTACTTTGATCCAGGTGCAAAATACAAAACCAAAACATTTGAAAACTCCAGGCACATGAACGCCAGGACCACAATCTTTGCAAACATAGAAAAGACTCCTGAAAAAATGGTTACGTGAGCCGCTTAAAAATGTTAAGTTTCCGTCCTCATCCTTTCTTTGACTTTTTCATAATATCCTTAGCTGCATACCAGCCTGTTAACATTGCTATGGGTACGCCTGCCGGGGAATACGCCCACTGACCTGCTTGATAAATATTTGGAACGGCGGTAAAGACAGATTTGGGTATATTTTTCAACTGATTGACTACTGGAGGTGCTGTCTCAAATGACCATCCGGTAATCGCGCCTTCAGAACTTCCAGATATCTTATTGATTGTCAGGGGGGTGGACGAAAACTTGAAAACGATATCTTCAACAATATCCTCGTAGATCGTTTCGGAAAAAATAGCGATGATCTGGTTTTCAATCGTTTTCTTGAACTCGTCATACCAGCCGGCTTTTTCAACTTTTAACATCAGATCATAATCGAACAGGCAGCTGATCATTAGCCCGGTTTGGCCTCCAGGCGCCATACTGCTGTCCCGGAGGGCTGGGATGGAAATTTCGTAGGTATTTAACTGGAGGTATTTTGTAAGCCAGCTAAGGATCTCGGTTTTTGATTTTTTCTCAAATTCTTCAATCAGGCACAGTCTTTCTTGCCCATTCGTCTCTCCCAGGCCTTGCTTGGAAGGTGTATAGAACAGATGCTCACCGCCGTTTTCTTGGAAATAAGAAGGCGGGCGGTTAACAGCGATATACATAATGAAGATCGATTCCGCACCTTTTGAAGATAGAACGCGCTGCGCCTCAAGCTCAATTTTGCCGGCTGCATCTGGACCGAGTCCGGTTGGATTCACGGATCGATACAGCGTTTTCAAATCGGCTGCCCAGATCAAGTGATCGTACGGATAGCAACCACCTTCGGAATCGATAATTTTTGATTCGGAAGGAATAACTTCTACAATGCGTTTCTTTAGCTGGATGTCGCCTCCCCAGCTAAGGATTTTTTCTTCTAAAAGATGAGCTAATGCACCCGTTCCACCCATGGGGTAAAAATAATCGAGGTAGACATAAAAATATCCCAAGGCGAAATAGGTGGGTGTGTTGCGGAAAAAGTGCTGGATCAAAATATCGATTAAGGACTGGTTTTTCGTCAAACCTTGCAGAAATTCTTCCATGGGTACGTTGAATTGGTTGAACTTGCGCAGGGCATGTAAAAACTTAAAAGTCCAGGGGATCAGTTTTCGAAAGACGAATTTTCTGTCTTTCAGCACATCCCCAAAATTTGGATTGTCAAACTCATACAGCACCTGGTTATACCCCGAAAGCTCACTCATGAGGGGGATTATTTTTTCGATATCCGTCTGGCTTTCAGGGTACAGATAGAGCAATACCTGTTGGTACTTCTGTAAATCGTCCATCGAATTTACCTGGAACAGTTGGTCTTCAACACCAATCGAAATTTTATTATCGACAAAATCCCAACGAATTCCTAGATCTTTCAAAATGGGCTTCACAATTCCGGAATTTACAAAGGCTCTTGGACCGGAATCAAAGGAAAATCCATCGCTCACAAAAGTACTTAATAATCCTCCGGTTCGATCGTTTTTATCAAGGAGCAAAACGTTAAAGTTCTCCCGGCTTAAATAGGCAGCCGCTGTTAATCCCGCCATTCCAGCGCCAACAATCACAATTTTTTTATTTTTCGTTACCATTAAAGCCTCCTAAATCAAGACTGATCATCCACAATTTTTCAGCAGCATCTCTGTCCAGCGCCGGAGGAGCAAGATCTTCCTCCGTGGTAAGATTAAAAAATCTTCCGTATACTGCTTTCAGCTCAGGAGAAACACCCAAGTAATAAAGGGCTTCTGCGGAAATATCGGCAGACCGGGCAGTTCGGTCCACCAACACGCGTTTAAAGAACTTATACACTTCCCCGTTGGTTTGCCCGCTGTTGGTCTTTACATTCGCCGGGTGCATGGCATTCACCGTAACGCCGGTTCCTTGAAAATATTCATTGAATTTTATCATCGAGAGCAGCTGCGCCAACTTGGCAGCGCCGTAGCTTTTCAAGCCTGAATAACGTTGATTGTTCCATGACAGATCATCCAAATGCAGACCCCAAACCGCGAACCGATAGGCCTCAGAATTTACGAATAGCACACGCCCACTTTTTTGACTTTTGAGTTTTTCTCGAAGGGTATAGTTCAATATAAACGTGCTCAGATAATTGGTCTGGAAAACCATCTCGAGGTTGTCTTCGGAAATTGTTTTATCGGTGATATATACGCCAGCATTATGGATGAAAACATCAATATTTCGATCCAGGCAAGACAACTGCTTTGCTACTGCGTGTACTTCCGATAAACTGGAAAAATCCGCGATCAAATAATTGCATTGGATATCGAACTCACTTGCCAGGTCCCCACACACTATTTTGGAGCTCGTTTCATTGCGATTGATGCATAAAATATTTGCTCCATGAGCAGCGTATTTTCTCGCTGTCGCATAACCAATCCCTGAAGTTGCGCCGGTAATTACCACCAAACGATGATGAAAATCATCCAGACATATTTTGGGGTCTGATTTCAGATTGCGGATCATCGCAAATATGTTAGACCATTTATATTCTTTGAGGTACTTTTTCAATCTGCCTCTCATCTATTTCGCATATCATGCTGGAGATTGGTTACCAGATGCGGGGCGAAATCATTTGGGACAAGGGGGCTGGTGCAGGTGTTTCCATGGCCTGGGGCAGCTGGCAGTCGGCCACCAATCCAGTGCTGCGCGATACACATGAGTACATTCTGGTGTTTTCGAAGGGATCGTTCACCCGCAAAAAAGGTCGCGATCAGGCGAATACGATCACACGTGACCAGTTTATGGAATGGACCCGTTCGGTGTGGACGATCAATCCAGAATCGGCCAGGAAGATCGGGCACCCGGCGCCCTTTCCGGTGGACTTACCCCACCGCCTGGTTCAACTCTACACCTTCACCGGCGACGTGGTGCTCGATCCCTTCATGGGCAGTGGCTCCACGGCGATTGCCGCCCTCCAGGCGGGTCGCAAATACGTGGGGTACGATACCACCGCTGAATATATCCGGTTGGCTGAAGAACGCATTGCCAACTAC
>CAZQGZ010000257.1:0-3547 GCA_964592935.1 uncultured Chitinophaga sp.
GATTTAATCATGATTTTTTAATGATCAAAGATGAACTTGGACTCTAAAATATTTTTTTATGCTAAGTTTATCAAATAAAAATCTTGATATTTACAAGATATCATTAAAACTTATTGAAGAAGTTTATAAGGCTACCAAAGAATTTCCAAAGGAAGAGTTATTTGTTTTGGTTTCACAAATTCGCCGTGCCGTCATTTCTGTTTGTTGTAATATTGCTGAAGGCGCATCGAGGATTTCAAAACGGGAGAAAAAAAGATTTTATGAAGTATCCAGGAGTTCGTTGGTTGAATTGGATACCCAGTTCGAAATAGCCATCATACTTCATTATTATAAAACCGGGCAAAGGAAAGAAATGGAACAATATCTTGAATCAACTTTCAGAATACTGAGCAAAATGATCAGTAACCTGACAGCCAAACCTACACGCCATTCCCTACTAGCCACTAGCCACTCCCCACTTACCAAATGAAACTAAACTTCTTCAAATACCAGGGCACCGGCAATGATTTTATACTTGTCGATAACCGTCAAAACAATATTTCCATTACCACCGAACAGATCCGTCAGCTTTGCGACCGCCGTTTCGGGATCGGCGCCGACGGACTGATGCTGCTCCAGGAAAAAACCGGTTATGATTTTGAAATGAAATACTTCAATGCCGATGGCCGCGAAGGAAGTATGTGCGGCAACGGGGCCCGGTGCATGATCAAATTCGTTTACCATCTCGGCATTCACCGGGACAAGTACAAATTCCTCGCCGTGGATGGCGTTCACGAAGCAGAGATCGATATCGACGGAATCGTAGCGCTGAAGATGAAAGACGTAAGAACCATTAAAAAATTCCATAACGATTTTATCGTGGATACCGGTTCGCCGCATTATATTAAATTAGTAACCCATGTCATGGACATGGATATTTACAAGAAGGGTTACGAGATCCGCCACAGCAAAGAATTTGAAGATGAAGGTATCAATGTGAATTTTGTCGAACAAACCGATGAACCCGACAAGATCATTGTTCGCACCTATGAACGGGGCGTGGAAGATGAAACCCTTTCCTGCGGTACGGGTGTAACCGCTGCAGCTCTCGTTTGTTATCATAATGAAAACGGCTTTAATGAAGTGGAAGTAAAAACATGCGGCGGCATGCTCTCCGTTGAATTTGACCGGGTGGATGAAGACCGCTTTGAAAATATCTGGCTCTGCGGCCCGGCAGAAAAAGTATTCGGGGGAACCATTGAAATAAAATAAATGAACGGATATTTTTCAATTGAAGAAATAACAGGAAAACTTCGTGCAGCTTCCAATGAATTCAGCAAATTCTGCCTTTCATTGAGTGACGAACAATTTTTTTACCAGCCTGAAGGAAAGTGGTCGCCGGCCCAGCAGGTCAGGCATCTCATCATTGCTGCCGATAATACCCGGCTCGCATATGCTTTACCCAAATTCATGGTTCGCTGGTATGCAGGCAAGACCAACCGTCCTTCCCGCAGTTATGATGAACTGGTGGCAAAATATACATCAAAACTGGAACAGGGCGGAAAAGCAAGCGGACGTTTTATACCCAAACCCATATTAGCCAGTTACGGAAAACAAAGGATGCTTGATCAATTCAAAACCTCCATGGATAAACTGGCACATGCATTGCAAACAAAATGGAACGAAACACAACTGGATCTGTACATCGCCCCGCACCCGCTTTTAGGAAAGATCACCCTGCGGGAGCTCGGATATTTCACGATTCATCATACATATCATCATCTCGAGTCAATCAAAAAATTGACTGCCTCCCTGATTAAATAAGAAATGAGAAACCTGCCTGCCGGAAGGCAGGTAAGGAATGAGAAATGAGAAAGTAATAGACCGTAGTACTTTCTCATTCTTTATTTCTTATTTCTAATTTCTTATTTACCTTGCGTGTATGATCCGTTATTTCAAAAATATCAACCAGCAAACAGTGGAAATTGATAAGCCTGAAACAGGCACCTGGATCAATATCTCACCGCCACTGAAGCAGGAAGAATTTACCGAACTGGCTACCAGTCTTGATATCCCCGTTGACTTTTTAACTGACTCCCTGGACATTGATGAAAGAAGCCGGTTTGAAGAAGAGGATAATGTAAAACTCATTGTTATCAAGACCCCCACGGAAAACAATTCCTTCAATGAGAGTGATGCCTATTATATCACCATCCCCATCTGTATCATTCTCACCCATAACCAGATCGTGACGGTGAATTCTTTTGACAACCCCGCCATCAAGAAATTCCTGAATACTTTCCAGAACCGTCACCCGGACAAGCGCAACATGATGGTGCTGAAAATATTTGAAAAGATCACGCAGGCATATATGGAGTACCTGAAACAGATCAACCAGCGGCGCAACAGCATGGAACAAAAATTATATGCCAGCAGCCGGAATGAAGAATTGCTCGACCTGATGCGGATACAGAAAAGTCTCGTGTATCTCGTCACCGCCCTTCGTTCCAACGAACTGCTGATGATGAAACTGGAAAGGACCAATTTCCTCGGGCTCACGGAAGAAGAAAGAGAACTTTTTAATGATTTGATCGTCGACAACTCACAGGCCCTCGAGATGGCCAATGTGTACACCAATATATTAAGCAGTACCCTCGACGCTTTTGCGAGTATCATTGCCAATAACCAGAACCAGGTATTGAAAAGACTGGCGGTTATTACCATCGTGCTTACGTTCCCGGTGCTGATCGCCAGTTTATTCGGAATGAATGTGCCGAGTGGTTTTGAACATTCCAAATCTGCTTTTTATATCGTTGCCTTCCTTTCGCTGGGCATTGCCCTGATCATCGGGTGGTATTTTTTCCGGAGGAAAATATTTTAAATAATAAAAAATAAGGAATAAGAAACCTGCCTGCCGGCAGGCAGGTAAAAAATTAAAAAGTTGGCTTCGTAGCGGACATTCTTATTCATTCATCATTTTTTTTCACACAGATACGACAGGCTTGCTGATCGAAGATGTATTTTTATAAACTATGAGTCATTTTAATCTCAGGGTATATGGTATACTTATCACTGAAAAAAAACAGGTATTGGTCAGTGATGAACTGATCCGGGGGAGCCGCATTACCAAATTTCCCGGTGGCGGATTGGAGTTCGGGGAGGGAACAAGAGATTGCCTGCGACGGGAATTCAAAGAAGAAATGAACCTGGAGGTGGAGATCGGTGATCATATTTATACCACCGATTATTTTCAACTCTCTGCATTCAATCCCGGCCACCAGATCATCTCCATTTATTATTATGCCAAAGCGCTCGAAGAGATCAGATCGCCATTAAGGGAAAAGGAATTTGATTTTGATGAACAACAACTGAGCGTTTATGCAGCAACGGGAGAAACTGAAACCTTCCGGCTCATTGACTGGAATAATTTTTCCCCGGCATGCGTCACACTCCCGATCGACAAAATCGTCGCCGCCATGATAAAGAATAAGTTTTCCATCCCCTCTTGATTACAAACTACGAAGCCCACTTTCTCATTTCTCATTTCTCATTTCTTATTTCTTATTTT
>CAZQGZ010000258.1:0-3541 GCA_964592935.1 uncultured Chitinophaga sp.
ATCTGTAGTGCTACCGTTACACCATGGGTCAAACTTTGGGAGTGCAAAAATAAGGTTTGACCGGCTTCTTCCCAAATGGATTTTTAGAGAAGCTTTTAGCTATTAGCTGTTAGCCGTTAGCTTTATTTCGTTCCTCAATGGAATATCAAATCTTACCAGTTTTTTGATTTAGTTGTTGATTTGTTGCTGTTAGCTATTAGCTCTGCTTGTTCGGGGAAAAAAACATTAATTAATGGTGTTCTTCTGTTGTTCCCGGTTCCTCCAGCTTCTATATTTGAAAAAATAATCATGAAAAATTTTAAAGAATTAAAGATCTGGCAAAAAGGATTTCAGATTGCAGTCAATTCATTTCAGATAACTGAAATTTTTCCAAAATCGGAGAAATGGGGACTCGGGATGCAGATCACAAAGGCTGGAGTTTCCATCCCTTCAAACATTGCCGAGGGAAGCAGCCGGACCAGTGCAAAAGAATACAACCATTTTATTGAGATATCCCTGGGTTCCTCATTTGAACTTCAAACACAATTACTGATTTCAAGGGCCCTGAATATGGGTCGCCAGGATTTAATCGAACAAACCTTAATGCTATTATCAGAAGAAGAGAAAATGCTAATATCTTTTAGCAATTCGCTAAGATCCAAATAAAATACTCACTAACCTTAATTAAAATGCCATTAATATTCGCCAGCCGATTTAGGAACGCACAGAAGCTCACAGCTCATAGCTCATAGCTCACAGCTCACAGCTTTTATCTCACAGCCAAAAGCCCAATAACATTCGACCTTCGATTGAGGAACGCACAGAAGCTCACAGCTCATAGCTCACAGCTCACAGCTTTTATCTCACAGCCAAAAGCCCAATAACATTCGACCTTCGATTGAGGAACGCACAGAAGCTCACAGCTCATAGCTCACAGCTTTTATCTCACAGCTTCTCTCTCCTTCAACTCCCTTATCTTATCCAGCACCCTTGCCACCACATCGCACATGATCGTGTACAAGGCCCCTTGTTTGGGATTTTCATAAATATATTCCAGGGCCTGGTCCTCGTCGGGGATCGTAATGACGGGCTTACCCGGATCTACTTTTTCAATTCCCTCCTTCAGTAAATTAATGATCTCATCCGCCGTTCTTCCCCGCAGGTTTTTATCGCAACGGATAATGATCTCATCAAAATAGCGGGCTGAAATTTCCCCGAGTTCCCGGATATCTTCATCCCTCCTGTCGCCTGTTCCGGATATGACACCGATCCTTACCGGGTAATCAAGTTTGCTCACAAAATCACAAAGCAGTTTTAATCCATGCGGGTTATGCGCAAAGTCGGCCAGCATGGTGAAGTTTTTGAAATGAAAGAAATTCAAACGGCCCGGGGTAAGGCTTTCACTGGGAATAAAAGTCTGCAACCCGTTCCGGATATCTTCGATGGTAATATCCCGGAATAAATAAGCGGCGAGCACCGCGGGTAAACAGTTGTTGATATTATGAATGGCTTTGGCTTCGTAGGTCAATGGGATTTTTTTGGCATCCAGCACACGGATCTTCCAGCTTCCTTTCATGATCGTGACAAAACCGTTCTCATACACACAGGATAAACCATGTTCAGCCGCATGTTCTTTGATCCTCGGGTTGTGTTCATCCATGCTGAATAAGGCAATATTGCATTTCAGGTCATCCTTCATTTTGTAGACCAGGTCATCATCCGCATTCAACACGGCATAGCCATGCGGGAAAACTGTTTCAGGTACAACGGCTTTTAGTTTTGCCATGGCTTCAATCGTATGAATTCCACCCAACCCCATATGATCGGCAGCCACATTCGTGACTACAGCCACTTCGCAATTCTGAAAAGCAAGTCCCGCTTTGAGTATTCCTCCTCTTGCACATTCGAGTACGGCAAAATCAACCGTCGGATCTTTTAAAACAAAGGCCGATGATACCGGGCCGGTGCAATCACCTTTCATCATCAGTTGGTTCTGGATATACACGCCATCACTGGTTGTATAACCCACTTTTTTACCGGCGCTTTTTGCAATATGCGCCGTGAGTCTTGTCGTGGTTGTTTTTCCATTGGTGCCGGTGATCGCAATGATGGGAATTCTTCCGGCGCTTCCTTTGGGAAACAACATATCCACCACCGGTTCGGCCACATTTCTCGGTAAACCTTCCGCGGGTTCAATATGCATGCGGAATCCGGGCGCCGCATTCACTTCGAGGATGGCACCGCCACTCTCGGAGACGGGTGTGCGCAGATCATTCACCATGATATCAATGCCGCAAATGTCAAGTCCGATTATTTTTGCAATGCGTTCAAACATCACTACGTTGGCCGGGTGTACTTCATCCGTTACATCGGTGGATGTGCCACCGGTCGAAAGATTGGCGGTGGGTTTTAATAATACTCTTTCTCCCTGCTTAGGAATGGTTTCTAATGTATAACCTGCATCATCCAGCATTTTCTGGGTAAACTGGTCCACGGTGATCTGCGTCAGTACTTTTTCATGGCCATATCCTCTCCGCGGATCTTTATTGGTTTCATCGATCAGCCATTGAATGTTATTTTTTCCGTCGCCGGTCACGGAGGCCGGTGTGCGCAGGGCCGCACAGATAAATTTATAATTGATGACGAGACAGCGGAAATCAAAACCGGTGATGAATTTTTCCACGATCACACTGCGGCTGTAAGCTTTGGCAGCATCAAATGCTTTGATGGCAACTTCCCAGCTATTGATATTGGTGGTGTTTCCTTTTCCGTGGTTGCCATCGATGGGTTTTATCACCAGGGGGTACCCGAATTTCTCTACCGCATCTTTCAATCCTTCTTCGGTCCGGATCACGGTTCCCCGCGGTACCGGGATCTCGGCTGCTTCGAGCAGCATCTTGGTTTCTTCTTTGTCACAGGCAATATCCACCGCAATATTGGAAGTAGTTGAAGCGATCGTTGCGCGTATCCTTTTTTGATTGACACCATATCCTAACTGAACCAGGCTGGCTTTATTCAACCGTATGTACGGAATATTTCGCTTGGCCGCTTCTTCCACGATGCAACCGGTGGAAGGTCCCAGCCGGGTATCTTCCCTGATTACCCTTAATTCCTGTATATCTTCGGCAAGGTTATATCCGGTACCATCTGTCAATGCCAAAGCGATCCGTACAGCTGCTTTGGCCGCATACACACCGGCATCTTCTTCCATATAACTGAATACGACATAATAGATACCTTCTTTTTCTCCTTCCGGTGTTCTTGTTCTTCCAAAACCGGTATCCATGCCTGCCAGTGTCTGCAGTTCGAGTGCGATATGTTCGATCACATGCCCCATCCAGGTGCCTTCATCCACCCGTTTAAAAAAACCGCCACGCATGGATTCGCTGCAGCGGTGTTCGATCATGGAAGGAAACATTTTTTCGAGCCGTTCCCGGAACCCGGGAATTTTATTCGTGGGCCGCTGTTCCATTTCTTCGAGGTCCAGTTTCATCTGGATCAGTTTGGTGCGGCGCACACTCCAGTAGTTGGGACCTTTCAGCACTTTGATCTCAAGTATTTT
>CAZQGZ010000259.1:0-3474 GCA_964592935.1 uncultured Chitinophaga sp.
AATCCTGCCAATGCACAAAAAAAATACGTCTTCTTCATTTGTCATTCTTTCCAGTTAGCCAGCCGTTATTTCAATGCGGGGCTGGTTTGCAAGCGCCGGTCAACTGCATTTGGTGTATTCCCCGTTCATTTATTGGATGGCGGAAAAGGTGAACTGATCTTTGAAGGCCTCCGGGATCCTTTTTATGCTGTGGACAGCCGGGATCACCAGGTCATTCAACCCAATCATGACCTGCTGAATGAAATGGGCGCCAAAATTCTTTGTATCGAAAAAAGCCGGCCCCATGTTCCATATGAAAGAGCTGTCATGGGTATCCGGTTCAGCGAATACATGATCGGCACCCAGTTTCATCCCGAAGCCGATGCACCAGGCATGAGCATGTACCTTCAAACGGAAGAAAAAAGAAAAACGGTTATTGCCAGTCATGGTGAAGATAAACTGATCAGCATGCTGGAACATCTCAATGACCCGGATAAGATCATGTGGACTCATAGCCATGTTCTGCCCAACTTCCTGAACCAGGCGATCGAACAGTTGCAGGAAGTGACTGCATAAAGTTCATATTCCTTTTTTTGCAACCAGACCGGCAATCACTAACTTCCGTTTCATAAAAATTAAATATGATACCGGCCATACGCAACGCATACAACAAAGCATTTACCAAAGAGGCTTATGAAGCATTTGTAAAAGAACTGCAGGAGGCCCACCCCGGGGCGCTTGATTTCCGGGTGGCGGAAACTGCCGTCTTTGTGCCAAAGGATTTCACTGCGAAAATGCTGGATGCCTGTGAGCGGATCATTGATATCATAGTTGACCCGTCATTTAAAGCGCTCACCAAAAACTCTATTCCTGTTAACAATAAAGTGCCGGGAGAAGAAGCGCATCCTCATTTCATTGCTTTTGATTTTGGCATCTGCATGAATGATGCCGGCGAATATGAACCGCAGTTGATCGAAATGCAGGGCTTCCCCACCCTTTTTGCCTATGAAGTATTGCTGGATGATATTTTCAGGAAACATTTTACAGTTCCGGGGGGTTATTCATGTTACCTCGGCGGGTATAAGCGGGATACATACCTGCAATTACTGAAAGAAATTATTGTCGGGAACCTCGATCCTGAACAGGTGATCCTGCTGGAGATCTTTCCCCGGAAACAGAAAACAAGAATTGATTTTTACTGTACCGAAGAATACCTCGGCATTAAAATGGTTTGCCTGACTGAATTAATTAAGGAAGGAAAAAAATTGTATTACCTGAATGATG
Organism: uncultured Chitinophaga sp.; assembly: GCA_964592935.1. Lineage (GTDB taxonomy): Bacteria > Bacteroidota > Bacteroidia > Chitinophagales > Chitinophagaceae > JJ008. The sequence goes on from CAZQGZ010000259.1 coordinate 1,264, forward strand.
GAAAAAAGACCGAAGTAAAAAGGATTTATAACCGCATCATTTTTGATGACCTGCAGCAGCAATCACCGGAAGTGCAGGAGAAAGGGAAAATATTATTTGAAGAACTGGAAGCGGAATGGTGCCCGCATCCTTCCTGGTTTTACCGGATCAGCAAATACACATTGCCATTGATCCGTCACCCTTACGTACCACCAACATGGTATTTGAATGAAGTAAAACAAATCCCTGCCGATCTCGAAAATTATGTGCTGAAACCCCTTTTCTCCTTTGCCGGGCAGGGTGTGGTGATCGACGTAACCCCTTCCGATATAGAAAAAGTTAAAGACCCGGAGAACTGGATCCTGCAACGAAAAGTAAAATATGCGGACGTGATACTGACACCCGATGTTCCCGCCAAAGCCGAGATCAGGGTTTTTTATTTCTGGAAAAAGGGTGCAGCAAGACCCGTTGCCACCAATAATCTCGGAAGATTAAGCAAAGGGAAAATGATCGGGGTACGTTACAACAAAGACAAGGAATGGGTGGGCGGAAGTTTTTGTTATTTTGAACAATAATCAACATAAATAATCCTGCCTGTGCAGGCTGAGAGCAGAAACAAAACCACCATGCGAAAATCCGGGATGCTTTCTTCCGCATTGCTCCTGGCCTCATTGACATTTGGCCAAGAAAAGATCGATACCGACCGCCCCGACCAGACGGAAAGCGCCGCTATCGTACCCTTCCATTATTTCCAGGGCGAGTTTGGCTTCAACAAAGAAAATCTCTTTGAGAAAAATTATGATCTCATTCATCCGACTGCCTTATTAAAATATGGAATGAAAAAATTCGAATTCCGGCTGGAAGCTACCTGCAAAACTTCCTACGAGCATTTTATTCCCGATCCTAAAAAAACAACCGGGTTTGAACCGGTTGAATTGGGTTTCAAAGCCGCCTTATGGGAAGAAAAAAAACTACTTCCCAAAACATCTTTAATCGTGCACCTGGGGATCCCGGCACTTTCATCGGGATCGTTCAAACCGGATCACCTGGTCCCTTCATTTCGTTTTACGCTGCAAAATTCAATATCTGAAACCATAGGCCTTGGTTATAACCTCGGTGCCGAATGGGATGGATTTGCCCCCTCACCTGCCTGGTTGTATACGTTTTCACCTGGATTCAACTTCGGCAAAAAATGGTATGCCTATATTGAAAGCTTTGGTTTTATCCGGAAAAATGAAGCGCCGCAACACAGCCTCGATGGTGGTTTCGCTTACTATTTCAGCAATGACCTGAAGGTGGATATGTCCGGTGGCTTTGGAATTTCAAAAGCAGCTCCCAAAAACTATATGGCCCTGGGGTTTTCATTCCGGGTTAAAACGAAAAGATAGAACCGGTTTTTCCTTTTTATGGCAATAATAAAAGGAATACTAATTTTAACTGGCTAATCAACCCCTTTGTTTATTATACAACATGAAAATTCAATTAATTTCATTTCTTTCTTTATTCACATTCAGTGAATCCAATACCTGTTCCGCCCAGATCGTGAACATCGAAAGTTCAAGAATGCAATCCGACACGGTGGGCTGGATGGGCAGCATCGGGACCGCATTTTCCCTGGCGCAAAACACCGAAAAAATATTCCAAACTAACCTGGAAGCTCACCTGCAATATAAGACAAGCAATGACCAGGGATTATGGCTGATCCTCGGCAATTTTGGTCTTCTGAAAATAGGCAGCAACCGTTTCCAGTCCGACGGACTGTTCCATTTGCGTTACAACAGGAAATGGAATGAGTGGCTTCGCTGGGAATTCTTTGGCCAGTACCAGAATAATGTGATCACCCAGATCGATTCCCGGATCCTGCTGGGCACGGGTCCCCGCTTCAAGCTGATCAAGCGGAACGTTTTTCGTTTGTATGCAGGCATCCTCTTCATGTATGAACGGGAAAATGAACGAACCAGTCCCGTCATTAAACACAACGATACCCGCAACAGCAGTTATTTATCGTTTACCTGGCTGCCCAGGAACAATATTGAAATGATCAGCACCACCTATTTCCAGCCGTTACTTAAAAAAACCAGCGACTACCGCATCCTGAACCAGGTCAGCTTCAACATAAAGGCCACACCCCATTTTGGTTTATCCGTCAAATGGAATTACCTGCACGACCGTTTCCCGGCCGGGTCGGCACCCCGAACCACGTACAGTTTTGCGACCGGGATAACATATGAT
>CAZQGZ010000260.1:0-3466 GCA_964592935.1 uncultured Chitinophaga sp.
AAGATTCAAGACTCAATATTCAAGTTTTTACGTGATCGGAATAAGATCATTTACGTTGACTTCACCAACCCCAGCAAAAATTCCACACCTGGTCATCTGTTTTCAAAAAAAATCCCCTCGCAATTACGAGAGGATGCTGAGCGGAAGACCGGGCTCGAACCGGCCACCCCGACCTTGGCAAGGTCGTGCTCTACCAAATGAGCTACTTCCGCATGGACGCCGGAACTCTGTTCCGGTCAGGGATACCGGAGCAGAGTTCCGGTAAGTATTTTATCGGAACATAGTTCCGATATCCAAAGAACTTCGGGGACGCAAAAATAGGGCAACTGCCCCTTTAAAAAAAATTTTGAAACAGCTTATTTATACTTCGGGGTGTACAAAGTACTTTCCTGTACCGGTACTGCAGGTTTATCAAAACGTTTGGTGTACAGCATATAGCATCCGCCCAATACAAAGGCGACAATGCAGGCAACCTGCAGGTAAAATAAAAAGGCGGAAGATGAGACCCAGTTATGCGTAAAGTCTTTGTCCTGAATTTTTTTCAGTTCCTCGTGGTATTCCTGTGATTGGTTCATAGCGGAATTTTGTGGTGTTTTACAAGCCCGGGTCACGAATGTATTCGGGACGAAGGCGGTGCAAAAATAGGGGATCAGTATAAAAAATCATTTTGTTTTACCCACAATTTCTGAGAATCGATTTTTCTTCCGGGCAAAATGCTGCCATACCATATTCTTTTTTAAAAAGCCTGAAAGCACTCCTTTTCTGGAGGCAGGGAAAACACTTTTTTTCCGGTAAAAGAACCACCATTTCAGGAAAGCCAGCTGGGCCCTCATGATGGCAATGAAATAACCGCCATCACCGGTCAGCAATCCTTTCCAGGCAGAAAGTCCGTCTAAGAAATTCCGGGCCGGCATTACCCATAGTTTTTTGGACAATGGGAGGTTCTTCGAAAGCATGATCCGGTTATTCCTGAAATTGAGATATGTTTTTAAAGAATTTCCCCTGGGCAATGTGCCTCCGCCAACGTGATAAACCACTGCAGCGGGACAGGAATAAATTTTATAACCCGCCAGTTGTATCCGCCAGCACAGGTCTATTTCTTCCTGGTGGGCAAAAAAATATTCATCAAAACCTTTCATCTCATGATAGATCTTTGCACGGATGAAAAGGGCGGCTCCACTGGCCCAGAAAATAGGCTCTGACTGATCGTACTGGCCTTTATCTTCTTCACAGATATCAAATACTCTTCCTTTGGCAAAAGGATAACCATATTTATCCAGCCAGCCACCGGCAGCGCCGGCGTACTCAAATATTTTTTTATTGGTATAGGAAAGGATCTTTGGTTGCGATGCGGCAATATGCTGATCGGGTTCCAGCAGGTCGACCTGGGACTGCAACCAGCCCGGTGTTACTTCCACATCAGAGTTTAATAAAACATAATAATCCGATTCAACCTGTTTCAGGGCCTCATTATAGCCTTTGGCAAATCCAAGATTTTCAGTAAACCTGATCAGTCGCAGAGTTGGATAATTGGTTTGAAGAAATAAAACAGAATCATCGGTTGATCCGTTATCCGCAATAATGATTTCAAAATTGGAATAACTGGTCGACTGCACCGATGGCAGGAACTGTTCGAGGTATCTTTTACCGTTCCAGTTCAGGATGACTATCGCAACTTTGGGAGTGGAGTTCAATTGGCTGTTTAATATTTGTCAAAAATACGGGAAGCAGGAGTATCCTTGTCTACCTGTCATCCCGGGGAATATTTGGTTTTGTTTCTCGCAAAGCCCGCAAGGAGGCAAAACCGCAGCGATCCCGGTTGCTATCGGGACGGGAAATATTGAAATCGGGACATTACTTCCTCCGGGCCATTTTTGGCGGGAGGACTGCCTTCCGACAGATTTTGCAGCGAACTGAAAAATCCGGGGTAAATTCGAAACATGATTCGGCAACTTATTAACTGGAGAACGGGTTTGGCATTGGTGGCTATCCTGATTGTTAGCGGCACTATTTTTTATTCTCAATACCTCGCCCGCAAGATCGCCAGGGATGAAAAACAAAAAGTGGAACAATGGGTAAGGGCCGGTCAATCCCTGATCAACAGTGCGGAGAATTCTGATACAAGGCTTGCAACGTTTATCATGACGGAGAACAAGTCCATACCGATTATATGGACCAATGAGAAGGATAGCATAATTGATCATATCAACCTGGATTCTGCCAAAGCCGCAAAGGATCAGGCCTATGTTCAAAAAAAATTAAAACAGTTTAAATCATTACATGCGCCTGTTTCATACCCGGATGCGCGGGACCCGGATAAACTAAACCTCTATTATTACGGTAATTCAAAACTGTTTAACGAGGTTCGTTATTACCCGATCGTACAACTCTGCATCGTGGCCATTTTTATCGTGCTTACCATTTTTTCGATACGCAGCAGTTACCGGTCTGCCCAAAACCAGGTATGGGCCGGCATGGCCAAGGAAACGGCGCACCAGTTGGGTACGCCGGTTTCATCACTCGAGGGCTGGGTGGAAATGCTGAAAGAAAGTTCAGGCAATGAAAAAATTGTACATGAACTGGAAAAAGATGTGGATCGTCTCCGGTTGATCTCAGATCGTTTTGGTAAGATCGGCAGCACACCACACCTGGAAGAGATCGAACTCGTGAGCCAGATCAATTCAATGGTGGATTACATGCGGAAAAGGGCCACAGGTAAAATTAATTTTTCTGTGAACACCCATGGGGAAAAACAGGTGATCGCCAAAGTTTCGGCTCCATTGTTCGACTGGGTGATCGAGAATCTTTTAAAAAATTCATTGGATGCATTGGAAGGGAAGGGAGCCATCATCGTTGATATACGGGATGAAAAATTGGAAGTTCATATCGATATCAGCGATACCGGCAAAGGCATTTCCCGGCAAAATATCCCATTGGTATTTAAACCCGGATTCACCACCAAGAAGCGGGGGTGGGGACTCGGGTTGAGTCTTTCGAGGAGGATCATCAATCAATATCACAAGGGTGAGATATTTGTGAAACATTCCGAGTTGGGGAAAGGGACTACATTCAGAATTGTGTTGAAAAAATAAACCACTTACATTTGCAATCCTAAAGGAGGCAAAAATGTCATATGACTTTCTTAATGCCCGGGTGGCGAAATTGGTAGACGCACCACTTTGAGGTGGTGGCGCCCGAAAGGGTGTGCTGGTTCCCTGCCTGACTGCGTCACGCAGGCAGGGAATCCAGTCTCGGGTACAAGAGTAAAATCGAAAAACTGATGAATCTTATCTATATAATAAGAAATGAATCATTGAGAATAATTGATATTTTTTGATTTTAAAAAGGTAATAGTTCTGTAAAATATATTAAGGCGAATTGATAATTTTATAATTGGTATCAATTTATTTTGCCCGGGTGGCGAAATTGGTAGACGCACCACTTTGAGGTGGTGGCGCCCGAAAGG
>CAZQGZ010000261.1:0-3456 GCA_964592935.1 uncultured Chitinophaga sp.
CATTGCATGAATAATTTACTCAATGGCATATTGCGGGTAGTGAATACACCGAGGTTCCGGTGCAGGGGCATGATCCATTCATCTTCCTGCAGGGCCAATGTGGCGCCGACCGCAATGGCTTCCTGCCCGATACCGCTGAACCATTTGGATATTTTTCCCTGGCGAAGCAATACCAGCATTTTATCCTCGATCATTCTGGGCCATAAAAGCTTCCGGTAAAAATCAACAAGCTGTGAGTTGGACAGATCCTTACGGTCGAAAATCATGGTGCAAACCTATTAAATAAACCTTTACCAGTCTTCAATTTCAGGAACATGTAAGCCCGGTAAAATGAAAATTGAATAAGACCTTACGGAAATCACGTTAACTTGAATATTGAGTCTTGCGTGCCGAATCTTGACTCTTTGTGCATACCTGAAACAGGTTGGCAAAAAAGACTCAAACGTTCAGAATCGCGATAACCTGAAAATTGAGAATTGTTTAGTGATTTATTGAGTCTAATCTATTTAACCGGCTGGAGCGGGTCAGACCGGGACGGTCAGACCCTGGCCGCCGCGTTAAATCTATTACAAAAACAAGGGGGGCCTTATGCAAACCCCAAAATCTTTGCATCTTAGGACAAACTATCAATTATGGCCCCACAATTCAGATTTCCAGTGGCATTTTTTTCTTTTGTTTTCAGCCTGGTGCTGATGAGCGCTGTGATCCCTGGAGATAAAACTAAAAAAACAACCAAACAGGTAAATGCCAACCCCAAAATCCAGGCTGCCATCCTGCTGGATGTTAGCAACAGCATGGATGGACTTATTGAACAGGCCAAGGCCCAGCTTTGGAACATGGTGAGTGTAATGGGAAAGGCCAAATGCGACGGCGTGGCCCCACAGATTGAAATAGCACTCTATGAATACGGAAGAAGTTCCAATAATGTGGCGGATGGTTATGTAAAACAGATATCGCCCTTTACATCCGACCTTGATAAACTTTCACAGGATCTTTTTAAGCTGACTACCAATGGCGGTGATGAATACTGCGGCCATGTGATTCATACATCACTTAATGAACTGGCCTGGGATACTTCTTCGCTGAATTATAAAGTGATCTTTATTGCCGGTAATGAGGATTTTTTGCAGGGAAATATTTTATACACCAATTCCTGTGCGGAAGCAAAAAAGAAAGGAGTGATCGTGAACACTATTTATTGCGGCGACCGGATGCAGGGCATCAAAGAACACTGGAACCTGGCCGGGGAATGCGGCAACGGAAGTTTTACCAATATCAACCAGGATGCGAAAGTACCGGACATTCCCACACCCTATGATACTACATTAATTGTCCTGAATGAAAAACTAAACGGCACCTATCTTTATTATGGTGCAAGCGGCGAAGCCAATTTTGCCCGTCAATACCAGCTGGATGCCGGAAATGCCGGCATGAGCAAAGAAGTAGCTGCAAAAAGAACGGCTGTCAAGGGGAACAAGCAATTGTATAATAATGCAAGCTGGGACCTGGTAGATGCCATTGACCGCGACAGCGCTTTTATTGCCAAAGTAGATATGAAAACCCTGCCGGACAGTTTGAAAAATAAAAGCCGTGCCGAGTTACAAAAAATAGTCGATAAGAAAAATGCCGAAAGAAGCGCCGTACAAAAAGAGATCATGATCATCAATACACAGCGGGAAAATTTTATTGCTGCCGAAAGAGCAAAATCTGCTAATAACAATGTGGCTACCCTGGAAAGCGAAGTGGAAAAAGTGATCCGGCAGCAGGCGAAAAGGTTTAAGATGGTGATAGAGTGAGGTGGAGTGGGGAATGGCAAGTGGCAAGTGGCAAGTGGGGGGATCCAATCGCAGGAGGCTCATCCACGATTGACCATTCACCAGTCACACAACCACCAATTCATAAAAATCTTCCTGCTTCAGGTATTTTTGGGCAAGTTGCTGAAGTTCTTCTGCAGAAACGGTTTTGATCGTGTTGATCGAATCATAGAAGTATTTTTCATCGAGGCCATTCAATATGATATTCTTCCACCTTGCGATAATCCGGAATGGTCCGTCGAGGTCGCCGAGAATACTCCCCATCATATAATTTCTTACCAGCAAGAGTTCGTCTTCTTCCACTAATTCTTCCCTCAGTTCTTTCATTTCCTTATATACTTCGGCAATGGTTAGTTCACAAACTTTTTTACCCGCTTCGGTGCTGATCATCCAGGCCGATTGCTGAACGTGGTTGTGCAGGAAACTATGAATACCATACGTATAGCCCTTGTCTTCCCGTATATTGCTCATAAGTCTTGACCCGAAGAAACCTCCCAGCAACGCATTGAGCACCTGTACTTTTAAAAAATCAGGATGATGCCTGTTTGGAAATGGCCGGGCAATCCGGATAGAACCCTGCACACCTTCGGTATCATTGTCTACCCTGTATATTTTTTCTTCAGCAGGTTCAGGGGTTATAATTTTTTCGGAGAAAGATTTACCCGGCAGATCACCAAAATGCTGATCCAACAATTGCTGCAGGTTGGCCGGAAGTTTCCCGGCTGCAAACAGGATTAATTTTCCCTGCTGGTAATATTTTTTATAAAACGCAATCAACTCCTCCCTGTTCAATGCATCAAAGTCCTGTGAATGACTGTATCTGCCATAAGGATGTTTTTCCCCGTATAAATAAGCGTCGATCAGTCTGCCGGCAATGAACTCGCTTTTCCGAAGGTTTACCTGCAGCCGCTGCTTCATATTCTGTTTGTAAATATCCAGTTCATCCTGCGGCATGGTGGAATCGGTGATCAGTTCTTTTACCACCGGCAACAGTTCACTTACATGTTTGGTGAGGCAGTGCAGTGTAATAGTTGCCGTTTCATTGTAGCAGGCCCGGTTGAGATAAGAACCATAATATTCAAAATGTTCATTGATCTGGAATGCGGTTTTGGCTGATGTTCCGTTACGCAATAAAAAATTGGCCGTGGCGGCAACCAGGTTTTTTTCTTCATAACAATTGCCGGCAAAGAATACCCATTCAAGCGACATCACTTCTTCGGCTCCGGCATCAATGGCATAGACATCCACGCCGTTTCTTAAAACCATTTTCTGACAGGGTTTTAATTTCAGGGTGAAATCAATGGCATCAACAATAAGAGGGGCTTGTTTCCTGTCGGGCATCATTTTCCTTTCTTTTATCAATTATTAGTTGGATGATAAATAATAAATGGTATTGCAGTTGCTATGCCGGAAAATGTTCCGGCTCTCCTGTAAAATATCATCGCCGGTGACCGCACCATATTTCCCCAGTTCATCATTCATCCACGAAGCATCGCCCAGCGTTTCATAATATGCCAGGCTGTTGGCCCGGCTCATCACGCTCATATCTTCAAAAGCGATCATGCTTTCTGTTTTGTTCTTTACTTTCCGGAGTTCAGTTTCGCTCACAGGGCTGGTTTTTATTTTATCCAGTTCCTCTTCC
>CAZQGZ010000262.1:0-3412 GCA_964592935.1 uncultured Chitinophaga sp.
ACCGGGTTCTAGTGTGTACGTAACTCCTTTTACAATCCTGGTAAAAGTTGGAACCGGATCGCCATAAGCATGATATCGTTTCAGGTCGATCAGGTTCAGGCCGGTTGCGAATAATTCACGCCGCCGTTCGTTCTTGATTTCTGCAAGCAGGGCCGCAGAGGTGGTAAAAACATAATTCGCTACGGGAGCCTTATACCTTTTTGCCCTTAATTTGTTTAAAGCAATGACAGCGCCGGGTGCATCATTTGTTCTTGCCTTTGCTTCCGCATTTACCAGCATAAGATTTGAAACGGTAATACCTGCATCTCTTTCACCATAAGTGGCAAAACAATAATCCGGGGAAAGATTGTCCCCATAATATGATTTTTGAGAGGCATACAATCTCCACCTGTTGTCATTAGGTTTATCAAAAATACTGATGACGCCTGGGGCATACAATAGAAGCGGGCTGGAGAAATCATAGCGTGCGATCCGGTGCCATAACACCTCTTTTGTATCGGTGCCGTAATCAAAATCTGGTATATTATAGCCCGACCACAGATCACCGGGCACCCTGGTCTGAATGGTATTATAATCATACATAAAATCATACAGGGCCAAAGCTGTATTTGAATAAGTAATGGCTTTTGCAAAATCGCCCTGGTATAAATAGATTATGGCAAGCAATGCTTTTACGGCTGCTTTGCCCGGGCGAAAATTTCCTTTGGTAATATATGCCGGAGCCGATTCTAATAAAGGTTCTGCTGCCTGCAGGTCACTTAAGATCTGCCCGTAAACTTCACCAACAGTGGACCGGGGTAAGCGGGCCTGTAAATCGTTCTTCAATGGCATCGGGATTGCTTTTGCATTTAAATTGGCAGTACTGTAATGAGGGCCATATTCATTCACGAGCAGGAAATACTCAAAGGCTCTTTGTGCAAGGGCTTCCCCTTTTATCAATCCTCTCATATTTGCCGGTACTCTTCCCAGTTCGGCAGCATCAATGTTGGGGATGATTTCATTACATATATGAATCACCGCATACCTGTAAATCCAATCATAATCATCAGCATTTATATCAACGGTAGTTGTGTCCCAGGTATATTGTTTTTGGTTTTGCGGATCCCAAAGAGCATCGAACAGCATATCTGTCATATAGGTGTCAGGGTCTATGGCCCAAAGATTATTTAACGAGGGATTTGCGATAGATGGGTTATTTAGCAATTTGTCATAATCTTCCACTGTTTGGGGGATCAGTATCCCCGTTGGTTTTACATCCAGGAATTTTTTGCAGGATGCAAATACAAGAATAATGAACAGGTAAAATATTTTTTTCATTTCGTTTGATTTTTAAATATTAAAAACCGGCTCTTAAGCCAAACGTTACCGATTTCAGATTGGAATAAGCAGCATTCGCGTAGTTCTCGGGATCAACTTTTCTCGGGTTGCTGAACCATTGAACAGGATTGGTTGCCTGCACCGTAAAGCGTAATGAATTCATAAATGCCTTCTTGCTGATAGAAGCAGGAATCGTATATCCCAGGATAATATCACGGACCTTGATAAAATCGGCCTTAAATATCCAGTCCTGTCCATAAGCGTAATACAGGCTGGTATAATAACTGTCCCATTTTGATTCGTTGACACCGGTAAAAGGATTTGGACCTTCAAAGGAAATTCTGGGAACCCTGGTGCCGGCCTCATCGCCGGGTTTTTGCCAGCGGTTGGCCCAGATCTTATCCATTCTGGAAGAAAGTGTGTTATAATTATTCAAAGGAATTTTATACCTGAAATAATGGCCTGTCTTATATGTCAGGTTCAGGCTAAGATCAATTCCCTTATAAGCAAGCGTTGTTTGAAATCCTCCATAATAGGGTGCTACTGTATTGCCATAGTAAATAAGCTCATCTTCAGACTGAACCTCTTCTTTCCAGGATTTTATGCTTTTGTCTGCAGCATACAACAATGCTTCCCCGGTTGCTGACAGTCCCGCATAATTAAAGCTATATATATTTTCGAGTGGCTTCCCGATGGCAATGTTTCCTGATGATGCTATATAAATCGGATCTTCTTTTTGAAGATCAATTTTAGTAACCCTGTTTTTATTATAGCTAAAATTAAAAGAAAGATCCCAGGTGAAATTCTTTGTTTGAATGACCGGGCTATGCAACGAAATTTCAAGACCCTGGTTTGTAAGGGACGCATAATTCAACACCGCCGAATAAAACCCGGATGTGGGATCCAAATCCTTTAAACCTAAAAGGTCCACACTGTTTTCCCGGTACCAGGTAATATCCCCATCTAATTTATTCTTCAGCAGTGAAAACTCTAATGCCAGGTTTAAAGCCCTTGTTTCCTCCCATTTTAATTCCGGGTTACCCGGGCTGGTCAGGCGCAGGTAACTGAACAGTAATGCTCCCTGGTTGTAATTAACATTCTGCGCCTGCGGATAAGGAGAATAACTGTTTAACGCATTCCCGGTGATGCCATAAGAGCCTTTCAGATTCAGGCGGTTGATCCATGAAACCGGTTTCATAAAATCTTCTTTGGTAATCAGCCAGGCAGCGCCAATTGACCATAATGGTTTGTAACGGAAGCGGGGATCAGAACCAAAAAGATTTTTCTGATCGATCCTGATGTTTGCATTTAATGTGTATTTCCCTTTGAACGTATAGCCGGGCATTGCATAAAAACCGATTTCCCGGGTGTCTGAATTGCTGGTCGTAAAGAATGTAAAGTATTGCCGTTCCCCGTTCCAGTTATATTTTGCACCTGTCTGGAAATCCCTGTTATTGATGGCTACATAAGTATTGGTTTGTTTATCAAAACCATAGACATTATCTGAAAGGGATTCGGTATAAATTTTATAGATATCAAAACCGGCCAGGAAGGAAATATCATGGTTCCCGATTTTTTTCAGGTAGGACAATGTATTCCGCCAGTTTATTGAATTTGTTTCGCCCCTGGAATAATAATATTTGGTTCCAACCGGAATCTGGTACTGATTGGAATTGTATAAAAACATGTCGTTAACAAGTATCCGCTGCGTAGGGAGGTTCATGGAAGAATAAACATCATTTTTGGCAAAATATCTTTCATACTGAAACTTTGATTCAAGGATCAGGCCTTTCACCGGTTCATAGTTCACACCAAATTGAGCTCTTATATCCATTTGCTGGAAAGAGTTGTCTCTGTTTCGTCGCTCATCCAAAGCGTTATAAGTATATTTATAAAAGCCCCGTAAGGCTTCTTTGGCTCGTATGGTCCAGGGATCCCACCGGGTATAATACTGGATGGTATTGCCGTTGGCATCCACTAAATCATCATATGCATTTTGGGTGGATACATTAATGGGGCTTATACCATTGTTCTTTTGTTTTAACCAGCGTGCATTTATACTTGCTGTAAAACTGAAGCGCTTGCTGATCTTAAA
>CAZQGZ010000263.1:0-3386 GCA_964592935.1 uncultured Chitinophaga sp.
CGTTCTCGCCGGGGTGTCAGACCACCCGGATCAGCCGGGCAAGTTCATCGCCTGGATGGTCGATGCGGCCACATCGGAGGCGTTCGGCCTTCATGAATTCGAAAATCTCGATGCCGCCATCTCCATGGTCAATCTTTCCGTCCGCGGGAGCGGGGGGGATTGGCAGTTCGTTTCGGCGGGCTGCTCCGGGGGTGGATGTGGCGAAGCCGGTTGCGGCGGGCATGGCAAAGCCGGTTGCGGCGGGGGCCATTCTCACGTATGAAAATCAGGTTCAACCATTTCGGCGGGCCCGTAGCTTAGTTGGTAGAGCGCCGCCTTTGCAAGGCGGAGGTCGTCGGTTCGACTCCGATCGGGTCCACCAAATTATCTCGGAAAATGAGGCGGCCGATGACGCCTCAACAAAAACCAAAATGAGATCAAACTCTTATTAAACAGAGGTTGGTCGATTTCTTTTTTTGCAAAACAGCCTCTAGTAGTCGCTCGGAGCCGGTCGTTGGCTTCCAAGTGGCTACCGTTTGGCTACCGATGCTGTGCTCCGCAAATGGCTACTAATTCAAGTAGCAGACGGAGCTAAGTATCGAGATTCATTCACTAGCATGCGCTAGGCAGGTGACCATCCCCCGTCTTCCAAGCCAGTGTGAAGCTCAAAAGTCCGGTTTGGTTATGCACTCTGCTTGAGCAGCTGACGCCGTTCGTACTCGACTGGCGACAACCCGTTCAAACTCGAATGCGGTCGGACAGTTTCATATTCTCTCCTCCATGCGGAAATGAAAAGTCTTGCGTGTTCCAGGTTCTCAAAAAGATTCCTGTCCAGGCACTCCTCCCGGAATCGTCCGTTGAACGACTCGATGTAGCCGTTCTGGTGGGGTTTTCCTGGTTCGATGAAATGCAGGCGAACACTGTTTTTTGACGCCCACGCCTGCATGGCCTTTGATCGGAACTCAGGGCCGTTGTCGACGATGATGGTTTTTGGTTTCCTTCCGGATCTGTGGAACCCTTCCAAAATCTCGACGATGTGGATCCCTCGGATGGAGTGGTCGGCGTGCAATGTGGGCGGCCGCCTTGAGGCGATGTCCAAGATCGTCAGGATCTTGAGCCTTTGATTGCTGGCCAAAGCGTCGTGGACGAAGTCCATTGCCCACACGTCGTCTTTTACCAAAGCTTCGGGCAGTGCCAGACGGAGCTGCCGGTACTTTTTCCTCGTCTTCTTTTTGCGGAGCGATAGTCCTTCTTCGCGGTAAAGGCGCTCGACGCGCTTGTGGTTGAGTGGAACCGGGTGCATCTCCGTCTGAAGCATGCCGTGGAGCATCGGACACCCGTAGACTGGGTACTGGGCCGCGAGTTCGCAGAGCCGCTTCTTGAGGGGCTCGTTCTTGTCAGGCTCAGGTTTGTACCACCACGTAAAACGATTGAGGTCAAAGTACCGGCAGGCCTGTCTGTGCGCGAGATCGAACTTCGAAACGGCCGCAATCGCGAGCCGCTTCCGCTCAGCAGGCCTAACTATTTTTTTCCGAGGGCGTCCTTGAGCACAATGATGTTCAGGGCCTGGTCGGCAACGAGCGCCTTCAAGCGGCTGTTTTCCGTCTCAAGCTGCTTCAGCCGCTTGGCCTCATCCACGTTCATCCCGCGGTACTTCTTTCTCCACTTGTAGAACGTGAAGTTTGAGATCTTGTGCTCCCGGCAGATGTCCTCGGCTCGTTTGCCTTGGGCCGCCTCGTTCAGAATTGCGAGGATTTGCTCCTCGCTGAATCGTCCTTTTTTCATGCTCGCTTTCCCTTCTGCCACATCTAATTATGTGGCGCGTTATACACGGGATTTTCGAGCTTTCAAATGGCTAGGTTTTTAGGGGGAAGGTCAAGTTTACCAAGTTCGATTAAATCCCTGATGGATGGACTCGCTGGCAGAGGAGCGTCCAGTCCTGAGTATGGGTTGGCTCATACTGGATCGGTGTACCGTCCGTTTTTCACCGTATTGGTTGCAACACATTAAAACCTATATATTTTGGCAGTTTATGAATCGCTGTCTTTTAGGCCGATGTCGAAATGGGGAGCACCGCGACGCCTGACATTCAATTTAAACTGCGCCCCTCTGGTCGGACTGCGTGCCAAATAATTACTGAACATGGGGAGATTGGCTCAACAGTGGCTGTGCATGATATTGAGCAGCCACAGAAAGTGATGAGCTATGGAAATCTTAACGCCTCCGAGAGTTAGGGAGAAAAACCCACCAGGGAGGCAGCCCAAATATAAGCCTGAATACATGACGATGGTCGTGCGCAAGATTCTTGAAGAAGGCATGACCTATAGACAGGCTTCAAAGATCTTCAACGTGTCCCACGGTTCGATTTACGTTTGGATCAAGAACTATAAGAACCAGACTACAAATGGGAAACGACGCGAACGTAAAAGCAAGTATGACGAGCAGGTGCAGCAGTTTAAGCATGACGCCAGGGTCAGGGAACTTAAGCAAGAGATTGCTGAGCTCTATCTTGAAAACACGATGTTAAAAAAAGCCCTGGAGCACTCAGTACGGCTCAAAAAGTTGAATTCATCCGTCGTCACTCCAGAGAATTTGGATCAATTGCAAGAGCTTGCAAAATAATGGGGATAGCAAAATCTACGTTTTACCATCAGCCGGTCAAGGAAGATCGGCAGGTGAAGCGTGACATGGAATTGCGAGCTGCGATTGAGCAAATTCATCTGGAGCTTCCGGGCTATGGTTACAGGCGAATACGAGAGCAGCTTCTCGATGAAGGAATCTGCGTAAATACGAAGAGAATTAGACGTGTGATGAAAAAATACTCTCTGTTCTCTTGCGTAAAGAAAATGTGGAGGCCACGCGGCGGAGCTGCAGGAATTAAACTCTGTTATCCAAACTTAGTTCGCGGAATAAAATTGAATGGTCCGAATCAAGTCTGGGCGACGGATCTCACCTACATCAAGCTGATGAGCGAGTACGTATATGTAAGTGCCATCATCGACGTCTATACGAGAAAGATCGTTGGTTGGGCCGTCTCGAGAGACTTAAGTCACAAGTTCTGTCTTGAAGCGATGGAAGTTGCGATTAAGCGGCAGAATCCACCGAAAGGTGTGATCCATCACTCAGATCGCGGCATTCAGTATACGAGCATCGACTACATCGAGTTCCTGAAAAAACACGAGTTCCAAATCTCGATGAGCAGGCTCGCAACGCCCGAGGACAACGCGTACATAGAATCGTTTTTTAAAACCATGAAAAGAGAGGAGGTCTTCTTCAAGAACTACAAAACCATGAGAGATGTGATTCAAAACTTGCCTCGGTTCATCGAGGAGGTTTATAACCGCAAACGACTTCATTCGACCGATCGTGGGACACGATCGTCAGCCTGGAGGGCAGCGTCGTCGATA
>CAZQGZ010000264.1:0-3377 GCA_964592935.1 uncultured Chitinophaga sp.
TTTCAGGTTGCAAAAGGGAATAGACCGCGGTATCTTCAAATTGCCCGCGGATGAAAACATCTTCTTTAAAATAAGCCTCCCGGTTAAAGCCCGTTGATTCCAAAACAGATGCCGACGCAGTATTGCGGGGATTGATCCGGGCTTCCACGCTATGCAAACCCATGATGGAAAATCCATAATCAAGAACTTTCAGGATCGTTTCTTTCATGATCCCTTTTCTCCACTGCGCCGGGTCAAGCACATAACCCAGTTCGGCCCGGTAATTTTCTTTCTGCATCCTCCAGAAGCCGATGCTGCCGACCATCTTTGAAGGATTTTCCTTCAATGTTATTCCCCACATGATCCCGTCATTGTTATCGATATTATTATTCACCAGGGTGACAAAATCCTCTGCTTCTTTAATATGGGTAGCCGGTTCCTTGCTGAGAAATTTCATAATGCGGGGGTCGGACCTAAGGAAAAAAATTTCCGGTGTATCCTGCATGTATATCCTGCGCAGCAAGAGTCTTTCGGTTGATAATTCCGGAAAAGGGTTGAAGTTGGGCTGAAGCATAAAAGTTTAAAGTTAGAAAAAAGGCAATCGGGTTCAAAATGGCTTCGAATTTTATTGGGGTCATTTTCCATTGAACTGTTGCTAAAAGAAGTAATTATTCATCCCTTCGGGGGAATTATCCTATCTTTAACCGCACCTGCAGGAGACAGGTACAAACTTTCCTCCGGATTTTTTACGCTTCTTCTCACTTATTAAAACAGAATTTTTTTAGAACCCAAACGAGTCACTATGGCCGAAACCTGGAACAAAAAAGAAAGAGAAAAGAAAAAGCAGCAGGAACGCAAGGAAAAAGCTGAAAGAAAGCAGGAACGTAAGGAAAATGCGAAGGAAGGCAAAAGCCTGGACGATATGCTGGCTTACCTGGATGAGAATGGAAATCTTTCTTCAACACCTCCCGATCCCAGGAAAAAAATAAATATTAAACTGGAAGATATTGAAATTGGCGTACCGAAACAGTTGCCCGTTAATCCCGAAGACCTGATCCGTAAAGGTGTTGTTACCTTCTTTAATGATTCAAAGGGATATGGTTTTATTAAGGATCTTATCACCCAGGAAAGTGTATTTGTTCACATCAATTCATTGACCGAAGAGATCAAAGAACACAATAAGGTAACCTTTGAAGTTGAAATGGGCCCCAAGGGCGCCAATGCTGTCAGGGTTAAATTGGTTAAATGACGATCAATGAGACCCTAAATTAAAACTGTACTTTATATGCGTTGTATAATAACCATCTTTGTCACCCGGGTTACCCCGGTGTAGCTTCAGATTGGTGGGATAAGCTCCTGCGCCCCGCCAGGTAAATTCTTTGGTTTTGGCAGATAGTAATGCCGGGTCGGGATATCCGTCAAAACTCACATCATCCAGGTAATCTGTACTGGTAAAATGGTAGCAACATTCAAAAGACAATGTTCCAAAATGAGGAATGTCATATCTGAAACCAAAGCCAATGGGAAGAATAAATGCTGTTTTACTGTATTTTTTTGGATACCCCGGTTTTCCCTGTGCTTCCGTATTCAGATCACGAAGTTTTTGTTTATTCCCCAGGTTATCTTCTGTCGTAGGATCAAAGGTTGTAACCCCTGCACCGACATAGATAATAGGTCCGAATTTGTGTAATGAATAATCGGTAAAATTAGCCTGCATGGCCGCTGAAAAATCCAGCACCGTTGATGAAAAACTCAGGTTCCTGGACGGATACGCTCCTCCGGGTTCACTGTCAGCTCCTTTTATTCGTATTATACCCAGGTCGGCCCTCCAGGAAAAATGAGGGTTGAACTGTTTGTTGAATCCAATATCGAATGAAATACCGCCCTGATGGTATAGGGAGCTGGACTTCATCAGGTCGCCAAAATAATTGGCTCCACCAAAAGCAATGGATAAACTATTTGCTAAAAGCCCGGCATCTTGTTCTGTTGTAGTTTTTGCTTTTCCATGTCCTTCCTGGGCCATGACATGATTACCAAACATGATCAACAGAAAAATTACAGGCAGGTTATTTTTTTTCATAAACAGAAGTTTTTGGAGTTAATTATTTTCTGATCTGAGGTGGCCCGGATGACACAAAATAAAAATAAGATATTTATTTCAACATTGAATCATGCTTTTTGTAATGTTAGAAAATAGCTTTTGAGGGGGAAAACCGGGCACCTGGAATAATCCGGGCATGCGGATCCTATTGCTTATTCCTTTGATCTTCCGCAGGAACAAGTTTGAAGTAAGTGGCCTTGAACCTGTTCTGGATGATTTCACCCTGCACTTTCGCCATCCTGATCGCTTCGCAAAAACCATCTTTGGCATGTGCATCGCCATGATCATCAATGGAAGTGCCATCCACAAAATAGGATTTACCGTCGATGCGAACAGCCAGGTTACATCCTTTACCGGTCATACCAAAGCGGCATTGACCGCAGGATGCTTCGACGATCTGAATTTTACGGGTTGAATCGGGCCCGGATTCTTTTGCAGCCACTTTTTGCGCAGCAGCCGGCAGCGTAAAAATAGAAAATAAAATGATGGGGAAGATCGTCTTCATACAATGATTATTCCCGGCAATTTAACCAGATTCTCTCAATATCAGAATTATTAAATAACCAGGATGAAGTTCATTTTGTGTTTAAAGAAGACAGGGTTATTAAAATTATGTATTTAACTCAGATTATTATTAAATTCGGGCAGTTTAGAAGGACCCAACCAAATCAGTAATGACATCCTATTTAACATGTGGCAGATCGCTGCTTAAGAAATATTTATTCACGCTTCTTTTTTTATTTTCCGCTTCCCTTGTTTTTTCACAACGATCCATTGCTGACAGCCTGCGAAATCTGCTCCGTGTCTCAACAACCGATACGGTAAAAGTGCGGCTGATGTGGAACCTGGCCTATGCCATGAGCAAATATGATCCTGATTCGGCATTATCCATTATACAGGAAGGTTATTTTCTCGCCAGGAAAATTCATGACATTGAAGGTGAATCAAGGTCGCTTGGCATTATGGCCAATACGTTTGTAAAAATCGGAAATTATCCAAGGGCCCTGGAATTAAATATTCAAAAACTGAAACTGGAGGAAAAAAGAAACAAACCCCGGAATCTCAGCAGTGTTTTAATGAATATCGGGATCGTTTACGTTTACCAGGATGAATTCAGGAAAGCACTCGAATACTATTGGAAAGCCGATTCCATCATGAGCAAATATGAAGTAAAAGATCTCCGGTATAATATCACATTAAACCTGGGTGATGTTTTTGACCGGCTTGATGTTTCCGATTCGGCCCTTATATTTTTTAATAAATCCCTTGAACTGGCCAACAAACCCGAAGACTACCA
>CAZQGZ010000265.1:0-3355 GCA_964592935.1 uncultured Chitinophaga sp.
AATGGAGTACTGACATTAAACCTTCCGAAGAAGGAAACAGTCAAAGCATCAGCTACAAAAATTGTGATCAAATAAAATATTTTAAGAATTTCTCATAAGCAGTTGGTTTTGGTTTACGCCCCCCGTTTCTACGGGGGGTTTCTTTTGGCCTCCTCCCGACCTCCCCCGAAAGGGGAGGCCATCCACACACAGCCCTTGCTTTTCAAATATATCCAATCACTATCGATCATTCACTCTTCCTCTTTCCCGATTCACCATTCACTATTCACGACATCCCTGTTTCCTCCTCGTATCTATCAAATACTGGATCTTCCACTGACCATCGAAACGGACCAGTTGAAAGGAATTGACACCGCAATGACTGAACTGTCCCTTATAATAAAACCGATAGGGCGTCCAGGCAATGGCTAAGGGGCCATCCACTTTTACCATATCAAATGTTATTCTTTCGTCGGCATTGCCAGGTGCTTCTTTGCTGACAAAATCAATAAACCCGGAAGGATCTTCATTTCTGACAACCAGTTTTCCTTCTTTATTTCGTGAAATGGTCTGCAGAATCATACTATCTGCAAAACAAGTTCTGAGCAATGCTGCATCAGCTGTCTTCATTCCTGTGAACAGGTTGTTGATTACGTTCTTCACGGAATCTTCTGCGTTCAGGATATTACCGGGGACAAGTTGTGCTTTTGCAGTCCCGGCGGAAACTATTATTGTTAAGACAATGAAAAAATATTTCATGATGAATGATTTTAAGAATTTATGGCAAATGAATTGAATCATAAAAGCGTTGATTTAAGTATGCTAAAAATAAAATCTTTTGCCATGCAAACAGCAAGAATAGTACAGGCGGTCGTAATCATGATGGTGGTGGCCCTGGCCGCCAGTTGTGCCGCAAGCAAAGAATACAGCAGTAAATTATTCACGCCGCGCAAAGACGAGGTAAGCGACAAACAGGCATCGGCACTCCGGTTCCTTGAACTGGATAGTCTGCAATCCGAAAAAGACGGTTGGGTATCCACGGATATCATCATGGGAAGAGATACCCTGAGCAAAACACTGGCTCTCGACAACCTGGCAAAAATATTTCCTGCTGTTCCAGGTACAAAAGATAGCGCTATGAACAGAAACGATGATAATACAGTACCTGTATGGGTGAAAACCAAAGCACCTTCACCGGTCGAAAACAAAAAGTCACCGATCAGCGAAACCAGGCCGATACCGGTGGCAGATCAACCGATCGCAAAGAATTACGATCCCACCGAAGTGCGAAATAAAAAGACAAGAGAAAAATGAAATGAATAAGAACCCTATTTTAGGGGGAGCAGGGAATGGCGAGTAGCTAGTGGGTAAATAACATCAGGATCCATTCCCACTAGCCACTAACCAAACCCCACTACCTCTCATCCTGACAATTAAAAATTTATTTTGTTTCCACTCTCTAAAAGAGAGAAAGTTATATATACCCCAAAATTTTCAGCATGCTCTGCGCGGTCTGTTGTTTCGCATAAACCCAGTCAACCAATTTTCCATTACGATCATATCCCACGATCACATGTTTGGGCGAAGGAATGAGGCAATGTTTGATTCCGCCATAACCGCTGATCTGGTCCTGGTAAGCGCCGGTATGAAAAAAACCGACATAAAGTGATTCACCATTATTTATTTTCGGGAGAAACACTTCGTTGATGTGTTCCTCAGAATCATAGTAATCATGACTGTCGCAGGTAATGCCGCCCAGCACGACCCGCTGGTAATCCGAATCCCATTTGTTGACCGGCAGCATGAGGAATTTTTCACCGATACCCCAGGTATCGGGCAGGGTGGTGATGAAAGATGAATCGATCATGTACCAGGTTTCGCGGTCATTCTGCACTTTTTCTGCTATCACGCTGAAGATATGTGCCATGCTCTCCCCTACCGTATAACTTCCGAATTCAGTGAATATATGCGGCATGGGTACCTTTGCTTTTTTGCAGGCCGTTTTAATATTACGGACGATCTCATTGATCATAAACTGGTAATCGTACTCAAAACCCAATGAATGCTTGATGGGAAACCCGCCCCCGATATTGATCGAATCCAGTTCGGGACAGATCTTCTTCAACTGGCAATAGAGGTTGATCACTTTATTCAATTCACTCCAGTAATAGATATCATCCTTGATCCCCTTATTCAGGAAGATATGCAGCATCTTCAGTTGAAACTTGCTTTCATACCCTTCAATTCTGTCCACATAGAATTCAAGAATATCCTTTGCCCGGATGCCGAGGCGGGAGGTGTAAAAAGGAAAATTGGGCTCTTCCTCGGCAGCGACCCGGATACCCAGTTTGAAAGGGCCTTTCACGGCCTTGGCATATTCCTTCAGTTCTTCCTTATTATCCA
Organism: uncultured Chitinophaga sp.; assembly: GCA_964592935.1. GTDB lineage: Bacteria > Bacteroidota > Bacteroidia > Chitinophagales > Chitinophagaceae > JJ008. Next base: position 2,383 of record CAZQGZ010000265.1, read on the forward strand.
GTACCGGTATCACGTTACTGAAACCCGAATTCAGGAGGTTGGCGATGCGCCGGGTATAACCTTTTTGTTTAAACCCGTTGCAGATAATATGGATGTCCTTGCTGATCTTTTTTTTCTGGTACAGTTTCTTGATGATCTCAATATCGTAGGCATAGGATGTTTCAAGGTGGATATCACTCTTCAGCGCTTCTTCCACGATGAAACTGAAATGGGAACTCTTGGTGCAGTAGCAATAAAAATATTTGCCTTCATACTTATGCTTTTTAAAAGCCGCCGCAAACATAGCCTTTGCCTTTTTTATCTGCATTCCGATCTTGGGCAGGTAAGTAAGTTTCAGGGGTGTACCGTATTTGGCGATCAGGGCTTTCAGGTCAACCCCGTTAAAATAAAGATTCCCTTCGTCCACTTCTATTCCTTCCTGGGGAAAATTAAAGGTTTGTTTAACGAGATCGTAATAGGAGTTTGTCATGCCGAATTAAGCGGGTTGGGTCAGTAATAATTTTAACGGCACAAAAGTATAGGATTGGAGAAATTATGGAACAAAAATATTACCTTCTCGCCCTAAACAACCTTTAACATGAAAAAATTATTGATAGCTCTATTTACTATTTCTCTTATTTCTTCCTGCAGCAAAAGCAAAAGCGGTGCAGAAATAGGAAAGGAAGTCTGTGATTGTTCCAAAAAAGCGAATGCCATGGATGCCGCCGACCCGAAACGACAGGAAGCCCAGATGGACTGCGCGAAAAAGCAGGTGGAAGCATGGAATAATGTAAAAGATGATCAAAAAAAAGCGGATGAATTTAATAAGGTGCTCGGCGAATGTGCTTCGGAACAGATCAAGAAAAGTTTTGGCCAATAGGTCATAAAAAAAGTTTCCCATCATGGATGGGAAACTTTTTTTTATCATCAGTAATTTTATTTCACCGAATCAACCAGGCTCTTAAAGGTATCCGGGTTGTTCATAGCCAGATCG
>CAZQGZ010000266.1:0-3314 GCA_964592935.1 uncultured Chitinophaga sp.
ACCTGCCTGTTCTCCATCAATGCCGGGCTGATGTTCTGATCCTTTCCTGAACGAATGAAGAAATTTCCGGTAGTGATTCACCCGATAGCTATCTTGTTTGAATTTGAAACACGAAGGCACTAAGACACTAAGACACGGAGTAATCCTGGTGATGCCTTTGTAGATCAATCTTTTTTTGGGACAGTGTTATTAATAAATTTTCACATGGCTGCCGCAATAAACCGGTTACAAAATTTGTTTGAGTAATTACTTATTGTTCAGTAAAGAAGTTGTTCCTAAAGTAAATCAAGAATACCCGCCGGTAAAGCGATAAGACGGTAAGTATTGAAATAAAAAACTATTTTCTTCCCGGCTTTCTGTCTTTCCGGCAAAACTTAACATTTTTTAACAGCCCGGGAGGGTGACTGGCATTATACTTGGGAATTTTCCGGAACATGAAGCCATGGCATACAGCCAGGCAGAATATTAAAAACCATATTATGAAGACAAAATTCTTAACTCTTATTGCAGCATTATTGTTTGCCCAGGCCATGATGGCCCAGTTTCATATCGGCGCCAAAGCCGGCGCCAATATCATCAAGATCGATGGTAAATCATTCAGTGACCAGTTCAGGTATGGCTATCATGCCGGCGGTTTTGCCGAGATCGGGTTTGGTGGTATCGTGGGTATTCAGCCTGAAGTGTTGTTTAACCAGTATTCAACCAAAGTGGACAGCAGCTTTAGTCATGTTTACCAGAATGTTTTTAAGCAGGGCAATGTTAAACTCAACTATCTCTCCATTCCCATCCTGCTCAATGTAAGACTGATCGGGAAATTTCTGACCCTGCAGGCGGGACCGCAGTTCAGCGTGCTGATGCAGCAAAGCAAAACACTATTGCAAAATGGCGGCAATGCATTTAAGAACGGAGATTTTTCTATGATTGGCGGTGCGCAGATCAAAGTGGGAGCCATCCGTCTCGATGGACGTTATGTGGTCGGACTAAAAAATATCAATGATATCGATAACCAGGAAAAATGGAAAAGCCAGGGATTTCAATTATCCGTTGGAATAGCCTTATAAATTCGGACACCTTGAATAAGAATCCCCCGTTATGGGGGATTTTTTTATGACATAATTCAATTAACTCATCTCAAAAATCCTAATTTGAAGGAACACAAAGGTCACACAAAGGACACAACACTTTGGATATAAACAATAAATTTCTTTGTGTGCTTTGTGATCCGTGGTGTTCTTTGTGCTCCATTTCACTTTTGAGATAGCTTATAGATACAAACCAGGGAAGTTGGTCAGATTCAGTGTTTCTGTTTACAAACTCTTAGCTTTAAGTCCTTATCAGCCAGCTACCCATTTTGTCAGTATTTTTCCCATGGCATGAATCTTGGCAATACTGATTCCCCGGTTTATATTTACCGCATCGGTCCCCCCCGGTGGCGGGACGGTGACAAATTGACCAAAGAGCTTATTTATGAATTACGATCAATATTTGCTGCGTGCTGAGGATGAAATGGATTTTCTTCCTATCATTCCGCTGAATGAAAGCGACCAGGAAGATCTGAATGGGATTGAGGTCCCCGCAGAAATTTCATTGCTACCCTTGCGGAATACGGTTCTTTTTCCCGGTGTGGTGCTGCCGATAACGGTGGGCAGGGATAAAAGTATCAAAGCGGTGAATGATGCCTACCGGACCGATAAGCTGATCGGCGTTGTGGCGCAGAAAGACAGTAATGTGGAAGATCCGGAGGTCAAGGACCTGGAACTGACCGGGACCATCGCCCGGATCGTGAAACTGATTAAAATGCCGGATGGGGGCACTACCATCATCATACAGGGCAAGAACCGTTTTCATATCGAATCCATTGTTGAAGAGGAACCCTATTTCAGAGCCAAAATAAAAAAACTGGAAGAAGAGGAATCGCCGAAGGATGAGGACTTCAATGCCTATGTGGCCAATATCAAGGACCTGGCTGCAGATATTGTGCAGCTTTCGCCAAATATTCCCACCGAAGCATCCATCATTCTCCGCAATATTGAGAACCCGGCTTTCCTCATCCACTTTGTTTCGAGTAATCTCAATACCGATATCAAGGACAAACAACGTTTGCTCGAATTGAACCAGATCCGCCAGCGGGCTGATCTCCTGATGCAATTATTGCAAAAGGAATTGCAGTTCGTGGAACTGAAAAATAAAGTGACCACCAAGACAAGGACAGAGATCGATAAACAGCAGCGGGAATATTTCCTGCAGCAGCAGATGAAGAGTATCAAGGATGAACTGGGTGGCGATACCAATGTACAGGAGGTAAAAGAAATGCAGAAAAAGGCCGAGTCCAAAAAATGGCCGGCAGCAGCGAAAGAATTATTTAAAAAAGGAATTGAGAAACTGGAAAGGATGCATCCCAGCACCCCCGATTATTCCGTCGTGTATAATCATCTCGACCTGATGCTTGATCTTCCCTGGGAGGAGTACACCGAAGATCATTATGATCTGAAGAAAGCCAGGAAAACACTGGATATGGATCATTATGGTATGCAGAAGATCAAAGAACGGATACTGGAATACCTCGCTGTATTGAAACTAAAGGGAGATATGAAAAGCCCGATACTTTGTTTTGTCGGTCCCCCCGGTATCGGTAAAACATCCCTGGGTCGCAGCATAGCCAGTGCTATCGGAAGAAAATATATCCGGTTAAGTTTGGGAGGTCTCCATGATGAAAGTGAAATAAGGGGACACCGGAAAACATATATCGGCGCCATGCCCGGAAGGATTTTGCAATCGATCCGCAAGGTAAAATCATCGAACCCGGTGATGATACTGGATGAAGTGGATAAAGTAGGCAGTGATTTCCGGGGAGATCCTTCTTCGGCCCTGCTGGAAGTATTGGATCCGGAACAAAATTTTTCATTTTACGACAACTACCTGGAAACGGAATATGACCTGAGCAAAGTGCTGTTCATTGCTACTGCCAATAATGCCCAGAACATTCAGCCGGCATTGAGAGACCGTTTGGAGATCATTGATCTCAGCGGTTATGCTGTGGAAGAGAAGATGGAGATCGCCAAAAGACATTTATTGCCCAAACAGAAGGACCTGCATGGTTTGAAAGACATAACGATAAAATTCAGCGATAAAGTACTGGAGAAAATAATCCAGGATTATACAAGGGAAAGCGGTGTGAGGGAACTGGATCGTCAGCTGGCATCCATCATGCGTAACCTGGCGAGGCAATATGTGTTGAACGGGAAACTGAAGCCAACGCTGACAGCAGAGGATATCGAAAAGATACTGGGCAAGCCCAGATACAGCAATGATAT
>CAZQGZ010000267.1:0-3296 GCA_964592935.1 uncultured Chitinophaga sp.
CTTTATAGCAAACCGCATCGCATTTAACCGGTCGAAAGGGCCCGGGGGAAAAAATTCATTTTCCGGGTTCATTATCCGTTTGTCTGTTGTAGCCACAGTTATCAGCGTTGCTGTCATGATCGTCACGCTTTCCCTGGCCAATGGCTTTCAGCAAACGGTCAGCCGGAAAGTATTCAGTTTCCTCGGGCACATCCGCATCCTGGAGAAACAACCCGATAAAGCGATCATTTCAGAAGATTCACCCATCATTAAGAATGACTCACTGGCTGAGGCGATCCGCAAGAACCCGCTGGTAAAAAGCATACATCCCTATTCCACCAAGTATGCCATTTTAAAAACAAAGGATGAAATAGAAGGTGTATTGTTCAAGGGGATAGACAGCCAGTATGATTTTACAAGAATGCAGCCATTTATGAAATCCGGAAGATGGGTGAATTTCAATGACAGCAGTTACAGCCGGGAGATCCTGTTATCGGCCCATACCGCTTCCCAATTAAAATTAAAGGCCGGCGACAGGATCCTGATCTATTTTATCCGGCCCGACGGAACCATACGCCCGGATAAACTCACCATCACCGGTATTTTTAAAACCGGGATCGAAGAATACGATAAAACATTTGCGATCGGTGATATCCGGCTCATTCAAAAACTCAACCGGGACAACAGCCAGGACAGTTCAGCTTTTAACGAAGTAGGCGGTTATGAAATTTTTTTGAATGACTACACCCAAATAGACCAGGCCGTATCGGAGATCTACAATATGGATGCATTTCCTGAAACCTGGAATACGGTCAGCGCACAGAATATTTCACCGAATATTTTTGACTGGCTGAATATGCAGGATGTGACCCGCAATGTGCTGGTTGGATTCATGATCATTGTGGCCGTAATAAATCTCATTACCTGTTTGATCATTTTAGTACTGGAAAGAGTCCGGATGATCGGGATATTGAAATCACTCGGCGCCACGGACTGGACCGTGCAGAAAATATTTCTTCGTCATTCCGTTATTATCACGGCCCAGGGAATTGTTCTGGGCGCTGCTTTCGGACTCGGACTTCTCTGGTTACAGGATGCAACACACTTTATCAAACTTCCTGAAGAAGCTTATTACATGAGTGCTGCCGCAGTAAAAATTATCTGGTGGCAGGTAGGCGCCATTTGTGCCGGGACTTTGCTGATTTGTTTTTTGGTGCTGATGATACCGACATACCTTGTAAGAAGAATTCAGCCGGTGAGGGCGATACAGTTCAGGTAGCTGGTCACTGGTTGAATTTCAGCATTTTTCTGAATACTGATTTTATGAATGCAGCATGATGAATATTTCCATCCACATCAGGCCGTAAATCATTATACCAGAAATCCCATCACCACCCCCGCCGCCACTGCTGCATTCAATGATTCTGCTTTTCCCTTTTTAGCAATGGTGAGTTTTACATCCGCCAGTTTCAATAAATCCTCACTGACTCCTTTGGATTCATTCCCGAAAAGGATGATGCCTTCTTTAATTTTTTTTATGGTTGCAATATCCTTTCCATCGAGGGTTGTAGCATAAATGCTTACATTCTTTTGTTCCGTCAGCCAGGTTCTTAAATCAGTATAAAGAATTTTAACTCTCGCAATACTTCCCATCGTAGCCTGCACCACTTTGGGATTGTACACTTCCGCGGAATCATGACTGCAAACGATCTGTTCTATGCCAAACCAATCCGCCGTTCGGATGATGGTACCGAGATTCCCAGGATCCTGCAGGCAGTCGAGTGCCAGCGTGATCTTACCTTGAGTGATCATTTCAATGTCTTCATCATACTGCCGGACAATGGCCAGTACTTTATTTGGCGTTGTAAGTTGTGAGATCCTTTCCAGTTCTGTTCCGCTGATCTCTGTTACGGCAGTAAGTCGTATTGCATTTTTATTCTCCCCGATCCAATCTTTTAACGCAAATATTTCTTTCACCCGGGAATGATCTGCTTCCAGTAATTCGTTGACCAGTTTGGGCCCTTCGGCAATAAAGAGCTTCTCCTGCTGCCGGAATTTTTTATGGGCCAAACTTTGAATATCTTTGATCTTCTGTTTTAAAAGCATAGTTTTCAATCCTTTTATGTTTACTGGCCCATCACCTTTGTACCGGAATATCCTGAAAGCATTAGGGGCCTGTTATGGTATTTTTTGGCTCAGTTCCTGCAGCGTGGTTCCTAAAAATTATCCCCGTCATAAACCTTTTGTATACGAATATAACATTAACGTGGAAGGAAATTTCACCGCGGAAGAAAAAGTCAATTTACAATCCCGTTTGAAAAATCAGCTCGATGACAGTATCCGGGTACGCACCTCCCGCAAACTTCTTTATCACGGGATCAACAGGTCGGTTCTGGATAAGCCACCGGTATATGACCCGGCCAATGCCGATAAGTCTGTTATTTACATGCGGGCCCTGCTGGCTTCGCTCGGGTATTTTAAAGATACCATTACTTACCAAAAGCATATCGATACGGTTGAACAGGATCAATTCCGCACAACTGTGAGTTTTTCAGTCAAACCCGGCAAACCTGTGCGGCTTGATTCCATCAGTTATAATATCAAAAAAGAGGAATTACAAAACCTGGCCATCAGCAGTTTAAAAGAATCGTTTTTAAAAAAAGGAGATCCTTTTGCCAAATCAACCATTTCCCAGGAACTTGACCGGCTCACCGAATTATACCGCAACAACGGGTATTTAAAATTCGGGAGGGACCTGATGCAGGGATTGTGGGATACTGTTGATGTTTCGTTATTGAATCCCAACCTCGACCCGTTTGAACAACTGGAAATGCTCGAGAAACTGAAAGAACAAAGAAACAATCCTACTGCCGACCTGGAGATCAGGTTAAAACCCGGTATCGACAGCGGCCGGTTGCGGAAATATTTTATCGGTAATATAAAAATTTATCCTGATTACAACCAGGATACTGCCGAATACAAACGACATGTAACGATGGTGGGGCGTGACAGTGTTATTTTTTTTCGTAACCTGTTTAAGCCCAAAATTTTTCCGCCCCATATTTACCTGAAGCATGACAGTCTTTATGACCAGCGTAATTATTTTAAAACAATTAACCGGTTCAATTCATTAGGCGCCTGGCGTCTTGTGAATATTGAACAACTGCCCCGTAAAGAACAGGATACGGTTGACTTCACGATCCGGTTAACACCGGCCATGAAATTCGGATTCACGGCCAACCTGGAAGGAAGCCTCAACCAAAGCGCGGTGTCGGGAAACCTGGCCGGATTCAACATCAATATTGGTCTTCAAAACA
>CAZQGZ010000268.1:0-3220 GCA_964592935.1 uncultured Chitinophaga sp.
CACATTCATCCCATGGAAAGAAAAACTGGAAATCCTATTTCTGGGAATTTTTAATGTTATTTCTTGCTGTGTTTTGCGGTTTTTTGGCGGAATACCAGCTGGAGCATACCATAGAGCATCAACGGGAAAAAAAATATATTCAATCGCTCTGCAGTGACCTTCAAGCCGACATCAGCCGGCTTACAGACATTATTCAGCTTAGAAATGGACGGGCGCTGATGCTTGACTCATTCAGTAATTTATTGGACAGCAAAGAAGCATTATCGCACGGCAATGACCTGTATTATTACAACTCTTTTGCCACCCGGGGTGTCGCTTTCCGGTTTACACCCGTCGACGGAACGATGCAACAGCTGAAAAACGGAGGCAACCTCAGACTCGTGCGCAAAAGCCAGGTCAGCGACAGTATCATTTCTTACGATGTAGCCGTAAGAGCTTTCATTTTTGGCACAAACGATGAAGAAGATATGATGGGCGCTTACCGGAATATTGCCGAAGGTATTTTTGACGGTGTGGTGCTAAACAGCATGCGGGATGATGATAACAACGTATACCGCCTGACTGATAACCCGTCTCTTCGCCTGTCTGAGGATTCCAAATTCAGGCTGAAGTACCGGATACATATGCTGACCGTATTTAATAAAACCATGCGAAAAGAAGCAAGAAAGCTCCTGGGCAAAGCCCAACGGTTAAGCGACTTGCTTAAAAAAGAATACCACTTTGACTGAAAACTAATAAGCACGACCGTACAACAAGAGGCTTGGGAGCCGGGGCCTGATTCTTCACATTCACCGTAAAAAAATAGTAACAAACAAAAGACATTTTATAATCTGAAAAATATGAGAAAAATAATTTCATTTATGCACCTGTCGCTTGACGGTTTTGTAGCAGGACCGAACGGAGAAATGAACTGGATTAATGTGGATGAAGAAATTTTTGATCATGTCGGTAAAAGGATCAGCAAAGGCGATACTGCATTATACGGGCGGGTAACGTACCAGATGATGGAAAATTACTGGCCAACCGCAGCCGACAAACCGGCAGCTTCCCGGCACGACATTGAACATTCCAGGTGGTATAGCAAGGTTCACAAAATTGTACTATCAAAAACAATGAAAGATGCGGAATTGACGAACACAAAAATTATCAGCGACAACCTGGCGGACAGGCTCCATGAAATAAAACAGCAGGCAGGTGAAGACATCCTCTTATTTGGCAGCCCGACCGCTACACATTCACTGATGCAGCTGAACTTAATTGACGGCTACTGGCTATTTGTTAATCCAATTATCCTTGGACAGGGTATTCCACTGTTTGCAGGTATCAAAGACAAAATAAAACTAAAACTATTGACTACCCGGCCATTTACCTCCGGGGTAACGGAGCTGAATTACATAGTGGACAAATAATAAAACCAACTACTAACAAGAAATATATGAAAACGTTGGTTCCGTGGTTCGAAAATCTTTTTGCGGAAAGTGAAAATTCAGCGCCCCGCCTGGAGTTTAGCGCCTGCCGGTTTCACAGCCCCGGAAACCCCAGCGGTAATTTTAAAACCGGTTAAATTTGCTATCCAAATAAAAGAAAATGCGGTCATTCCTATTGATGATAATATTCTCATTTTCGCTGACCCATGTTTCCGGGCAGGGACAAAACAACAAACTTAATATCTCGCACCTGACCGGCGATTTTTACATTTATACTACCTACAACAATTACGAAGGCAGTCAAATACCGGCAAATGGAATGTACCTTATTACAAATAACGGTGTTGTATTATTTGATACCCCCTGGGACAGCACCCAATTTCAGCCCTTGCTTGACAGCATAAAATTAAAACACAACAAAAGCGTGACACTGTGCATAGCCACACATTGGCATAGCGACAGAACCGAAGGGCTTGACTATTACAAACAACAGGGAATTAAAACTTACACAACGCTTCTCACGGATGAATGGAGTAAAAGGTTCAACAAAAAAAGGGCTGAATTTATTATGACCAGGGACACGGTTTTTATGGCAGGACAATATTCATTTGAAACTTATTACCCGGGAGAAGGTCATACGGCAGACAACATCATCATCTGGTTTGACAAAGAGAAAATACTATATGGCGGGTGTTTAATAAAAGGGGCCGACGCGGAAAACTTAGGTTACCTGGGAGATGCAAACATTACAGCATACGAAGCCACCCTTAAAAACGTGCAGAAAAAATGTCCCGACCCGAAATTTATTATCATCTCGCATAGCGACTGGGGGAATAATAACTCACTAAACCATTCAATTAAATTAGCAAGAAAACTGAGAAAGAAAAACCAACGCTAACGCAGGTTTTATATCAGGCGGGTTGACCAGCTATCCCGGTAGCGATGGTGATAGCGCTTTGTGCTTCTATTCAGGTTCATCGTGTATTAACCATCCTGTGCCGCAAGATCCGCCCGAATCCAGGGCCTGAAACGGTAGCGGCACCCGACCCCGCGCTGCTCAGCCTTCATTTTGCATTTTCCTGATGGCTACCCATCCTTCCGGCGTGATTCCCATAATTTCAGTTACAACACCAACCGTTTGATAAGTGTCGAAAAAAGCCATTCGTGCGACCGGATGATCTACCTCACTGATCAGCGCATAGCCTTGTTCGCGTAAATGCGCGGTAACTTTTTCGAAATCGTTAACCCCCATGCGAAAAGCGTTATGCTGTATACCTCCTGCAGGATTTTGGGTGAGATAATCATGAAACATACTTTGGCCGGAAAGAGGCTGAATGAGTTCGATAAAGGTTTTGCCATTATAAGTCTGCGTGGTGAGCCATTCGCCAGGAACAACTTTCCCATAATAAGTCATATTAAGATCTTCAGCCCGGATCTGTACCGGCGCCGGGAAACTAACTATGCCGAGGGAAGAAGCAAAAAATTTTACGGCTTTGTAAATGTCCGGAACTACCCACCCGATTTGTGCCAGTTCCAGTTCCGCCGGGCCGCTATTGATCATGCTCATGTCTTTTGTTATCTATTTATGAATGCACAAAATTAGTGATACAAAACAAAAATGACGGCATTGGAAATTGTGGTATCGGTATGACGCTACCAAACGGTATACCGTAAGCGGGGCAGATGGAACGGAAGTAATCCCATCGCAAATCAATAAATTTTCCGTTTCTTTAATGCGCTGACAGGCCGGGCAGCCGGAATTCTGATTCCCCACCTTCGGCAAGCCGTTGACC
>CAZQGZ010000269.1:0-3182 GCA_964592935.1 uncultured Chitinophaga sp.
TCCTCTTCCACGGCTTTTTCAGCATCTTCTATTTTTATTCCTTTTACCAGTTTTCCTTCAATAGCCAGCAAACCCGCATCGGTGCTGCCGAAATGATAACATTCAATATTACTGAACAATTGTTTCTCTTTGACCAATGCCTGGTATAGTCTTGATGAGCCGCCGCCGCTTAAAATATCAGTGAGCAGGTCGGTGACATAATATTTCCGGTCGAGCCGGGCCGGCATATGCCAGCATTTATAAAGCGCATCCAGGGGAACTTTGGACCGGATCACGGATCTTCTTTCTTCAGCCTGTTCGGGTTCCTGCGGCAGGTTGCGTTTATACATGTCACCGGAAGGAATATCGTTAAACCATTTTTCTGCCAATGCTTTTACTTTTTCCACGGTTACATTTCCCGCCACCACCATCACGGCATTGACGGGGCGGTAGTGTTTAAAGAAAAAATTTTTTACATCCTGCAATTGCGCATTTTCAATATGCGATAATTCTTTCCCGATGGTCATCCAGCGGTAAGGATGTGTTTTATAGGCCAACTCTCTCATTTTGTGCCAGGCATCGCCATAGGGTTTGGTAAGGTAATGTTCCTTGAATTCTTCGCATACTACTTTCCGTTGTGTCTCCAGGCTTTTTTCATCAAAAGCCAGCGACAGCATCCGGTCGCTTTCAAGCCAGAATGCTGTTTCTAAATTTTCTGCCGGAATTTGGATATAATAATTGGTAAGATCATTGGTGGTATATGCATTATTCTCTCCCCCCGCCATCTGCAAAGGTTCGTCATAACTGGGGATATTAACCGATCCTCCGAACATCAGGTGTTCAAATAAATGAGCGAATCCTGTTTTATCCGGGTCCTCATCCCGTGCACCCACATCATACATGATATTCATCACGGCCATCGGCGTGGAAAGATCCTGGTGAACAATGACACGAAGTCCGTTGCTCAATGTAAATTTTTCAAAATGAATCATAACTGAAAAACAATAAGGGTGCAAAAGTAGATAAAAAAGGCTAGCAGGGAATGGCTGGCGGGAAGCGGGGATTTACATAACAGAGGAAATGATCTGATAGAGTGGATTTTTCCCACTCGCTACTCGCCACTCCCCACCAGCTGCTCAGAGAATACTTTTTACTTTGAATTCCACTTCATTGATCACTCCGTTACGGCGGTAGATGATCTTCACTTTTTCATTTGGTGTTTGCATCGCGATCTTATACTGGTTCAGGTTCTGCGAAAAATTCCGGTTCACCGCCAATACCTGGTCGCCTTCTTTCAATCCGGCCGCTTCAGCCGGCGAACCTTTGGCCACATCCCCCACGAGTATCAGCCCTTCCACCAGGTATAATTCCACCCCTGAATAAGAATAATCAAAGAAATCAGCGTAATGCGTATTGGGAGTTAAATAGATATCGCTTTTAGCATAATTCAATATTACATTGAATCGCCGCAAAATATCATTCCCGATCAACCCGCCCATATAGGGATAACTGGTAACATTATTTTCATCATCAAAAATAAAAACCGGGACATTCTTAAAGCGATAAGGCCCGAGCTTCACTTCCCGGATCACCAGCAATTCCATGTCAATTTTGCCCCCCAATCCTTCTCCTTCTTTTATCCATCTTTTTTTCCCCCGGATGATAAAATCGCTGTCGCTGACAAAATCCTTTGAGAGCATCATGCAAACCCCGGCGCCCATATCATAAATGAATCTTGAATTAATTGCTGTCTCATCCCTTACTCTCAATGGTTGCGCCACCAACTGGCTGATCGTTGGTTTTAAAAGGTAACCGCCCCTTGGATAGCGGATGGTTCCCCTGGAATAAAAAGAAAGCCGCATGCTGTCGTAATCAAGTTTAACAATATAACGGCTCAATACCGAATAGCCGATGATGCCATCGATACGTTCGCCGTACACCGCGGTAAGAATTCCATAATTGTTGATATGAAAATTAAGGCTGTCAATGGTGAGTCCGGGGAATTTTAATGGCTGGTTATAAATAAAACTCACTTTGCGGATGCCGGCAATACCCCGTATGGTTCTTTCAGAAGGAACGGGTTTTAACTGCAGGTATTCCGCAGTGGCGGAGTCGAGCGAAATCCCACTGCTGCCCGTATCCAATATGAAGTTGAGTGTGTCGGGGAAATCTCCCAATTTGGCCTGCATGATCACAATGCCTCCGGTCAATTGGGTAAACGGAATGCTGGTTAAAAACCTGGAAGGGGGCTCAATGAATTCTTCCTGTGCTGAGGCTGATAACCCCCGAAACAAGAAAGAAAAAATGATCAAACTATAAAAAGCCTTCTTCATATGGTGTGTTTGTTCCCGGCAATTCTCCCTGTAAGACTGGTATTCTGTCCAAAATGATGCAATTTGAGCTGCCGTTTACATTAAATTTAGATGCTTAACAGGTTAATTCAAAACCTTTCATCCCTTTTGTATCATCATTGTACCTTTGCCCGATGTCGCTAAACGGGTTATATCAAAAATCAGCAGCTTTTGACTTTCTTACGGCTGAAGAAGGCGTGCAGCTTTATCACCAGGCCCCTCTTGCCGACCTGATGTTTATTGCCGATGAGTTAAGAAAAAAACAGGTGCCCCATGGTAAAGTGACCTGGCAGATCGACCGTAATGTAAACACAACCAATGTTTGTATTGCCAATTGTAAATTTTGCAATTTTTACCGTATTCCCGGTCATGCCGAAGCCTATATCACAGATATGCCTGCCTACCGGAAAAAAATTGAAGAAACATTGAAATGGGGCGGCGACCAGTTGTTATTACAGGGCGGTCATCATCCCGAACTCGGATTACCTTTTTATGTTGATACATTCCGCCAGATCAAAAAAGAATTCCCTGCCATCAAGTTGCATGCACTGGGCCCGCCGGAAGTGGCGCATATTACCAAAATATCCAAAGGAGCCAATGGGGAAAAATTAACTCATCGTGAAGTATTGATGGCATTGAAAGAAGCAGGAATGGATTCATTACCGGGAGCCGGAGCAGAAATACTTATTGATAGGGTTCGACGTTTGATCAGCAAAGGAAAATGCGGGGCACAGGAATGGCTCGATATCATGCAGGAAGCGCACCGGTTAAATATCACCACATCGGCCACTATGATGTTTGGTCATGTGGAAACAATCGAAGAACGTTTTGAACACCTGGTAAAAATAAGAG
>CAZQGZ010000270.1:0-3172 GCA_964592935.1 uncultured Chitinophaga sp.
GAATAAGCAACTGGATATTATTGGTCCAGTTGATAACATCAATGTTCTCATTTTTTAATTCCCGAACGATACCATGGATACGGCTGCCTTTCATACCCACACAGGCACCAACCGGATCAATACGGTCATCATATGATTCCACCGCCACTTTGGCTCTTTCACCCGGATCACGGACAATTTTTTTAACCACGATCAGTCCGTCAAAGATTTCGGGCACTTCAATCTCCAGTAATTTAGCCAGAAATTCCGGTGAAGTTCGTGAAAGTATGATGACCGGGCTGTTATTTTTCATATCCACTTTCTTCACCACGGCGCGGATCGTTTCCCCTTTCTTAAAATAATCCTGGGGTATCTGTTCACTTTTGGGAAGGATCAGTTCATTGCCTTCCTCATCCAGCAGTAAAATTTCTTTTTTCCATACCTGGTACACTTCGGCGCTGATGATCTCGCCGACACGGTCGCCGTATTTTTTAGCCAAAACATTTTTCTTCAGATCGCTGATGCGGCTGGCCAGGGTTTGCTTGGCCGCAAGGATAGCCCGGCGCCCGAAATCAAGCAGGTCGATCTCTTCATAAAGTTCTTCACCCACTTCAAAATCAGGTTCAATTTTCACGGCATCCGAATAAGCGATCTGTGCCAACGGGTCTTCCACCTGCCCGTCTTCCACGATCATGCGTCGGCGGATGATCTCGAGGTCCCCTTTTTCAGCGTTCACGATCACATCAAAATTCTCATCGCTGGTGTACTTTTTACGCAACAGGGTCTTGAATACATCTTCCACCACTTTCATCATGGTGGGGCGGTCAATGTTTTCCGCTTCTTTGAAATCCTGGAATGCGTCGATCAGGTTAATACTTGACATAAAAAGAGATTTGAGGTCTGAAGTCAGAAGTCTGAAATCTGACGTTTAAAATTTAATTTGAATTTTGATTGTTTTAATATCTTCAAAAGGAATCCTGTGCTGCACGGTTTCGGCTTTTTTTCCCTTACCCTTTTGTTCTTCCACTTCAATAGCCTCTTCAGTTGCGGCGACCAGCTTCCCTTCTTTCTTGTTACTCTCCTTATCCGTCACTTCCACATAACGGCCGATATTTTTTACATACTGCCGGTGAAGTTTCAGCGGTTCATCCAGTCCCGGTGAGGATACTTCCAGCGAAAAATCTCCGCCCGGGAACAGGTTTGATTCTTCCAGTTCCTTATACAGTTTCCGGTTGTACCGCACCAGTTTATCGATGCTGACACCCTGGTCCCCGTCGATGAACACCTTCACGTTATTCGTGGGCCTGATCTTCACCTCCACCAGGAAAAGGTCCGGTTCGGAACTGATCAGCTCCTTCACTCTTTGTTCAACGGCCTGTATTTGCGGTTCTGCGTTCATAGGTTATAAAAGAAGAAGGGAACGGTCTTCGTTCCCTTCCATCATCTATTTCCGGTGCAAATGTAAGGAAAATAACCATTATCAGCCAAATACTAAATCTCTTTCCCGCAGATAACGCAGATGTATGCGCAGATAAACGCTGATTATTTCTGCATAATCTGCGTCCAGATCTGCGAGAATCTGCGGGAAAATTCAATTCCACACCTTCCGTGTTTCAGTTTTACCCGGGGGACGTTCCATTTCTGTAAATAATTGTGGTTAAGATTTCGGTAAACTACCCGTAACAACCGGTGACAAAAAAGCCGGGCTTCTTACCTTTACAGCGTGAGATATATCTTATTTGCCATATTGATCTTTGTGTTGTACCAGTTTATTTTCAACCTGGTCATTCCCATTTATCAAACTACCCGGAAAATAAAAAAGGGGTTCCGGGATATGAATGACCGTATGAACCAGCAGCAAACTGCCCAAACCAGCTCAAAAAGAACAGAGCCGAAAGTAAAGGCCGGGGATTACATCGATTTTGAAGAGATCAAACAATAAAGACCACAGCGAGCTGTAGTCTTTATGTGGACCCTGCAGGGAACGATCCTGCGACCCCCTGATTATGAGTCAGGTGCTCTAACCAACTGAGCTAAGGGTCCTGGCTCCGGGTTAAGCCCGATTCCATTTAGAGCGGCAAAAGTAATAAATATTAATTATTAGACCTTCTTAACCAATCTTTAACCGAAAGAAAAATATATTTGCGACCTCAACGAAACTTATGAAGAAATTTCTATCTCTTTCCCTCTGTACCTTTTTTGTGCTGGCTGTTACGGCCCAGGAGCCGAAGAAAAAACAAACCATCGACATGTCGAACCGGGCCAATGACCATTTCGTACTCCAATTGGGATATACCAAATGGTCGGGCATCCCCGATACCATCAATACCTCGGGCTTTTCAAAAAGCGTGAACGTATATTTCATGTTTGATTTCCCTTTCAAAACCAATCCCAAACTGAGTATGGCGTTTGGGCCGGGTATTGCAAGCGATCATATGCTTTTTGCAAAGACACATGTGGGTATCAAGGATAATACTTCCGCAATTCTTTTTACCAATCAAAGTGATACCAACCATTTCAAAAAGACCAAACTGGCAACCGTATTTCTCGAAGCGCCCATTGAGTTACGTTATTCCGCCGATCCGCTGAACGGCAAAGGATTGAAAGCAGCTATCGGTGTAAAAATCGGAACCCTGATCAATGCACATACCCGCAATTCAAAATTTGAAAGCAAGGCCAATACGGTCATCAACGATTATGTAATGAAAGAAGCCAGCAAGCGTTTCATGAACAAGAACCGTTTATCGGTGATGGGCCGGATCGGTTACGGACATTTCAGCCTCTATGGAAGTTATTCGTTCACACCGGTGTTCAAAGATGGTCTGGGACCTGTAGTAAAACCATTCTCCGTCGGGTTGACAATAAGCGGGCTTTAGAACCGATACGGCAGAGTTGTTGTTTTCCGCTAACTGAATTAATGCAATTTTTCATCACGCCAGCGGGTCTTTACAATTCGTTTGTTAGTTAGAAACACAAGGAATGATCTTTGTACAACTGAGCGAAGCGAATTTCCTGTCATTTATTCCCTTCATTCTCTCTTTCGTGCAATTCGTGGCATTCGTGGCCTACCACTTTCTGAGAGATTTTTTCAATATATTGCTGGAATGATCTTTGTACGACTGAGCGAAGCGAATTTCGTGTCATTTATTCCCTTCATTCTCTCTTTCGTGCAATTCGTGGCATTCGTGGCCTA
>CAZQGZ010000271.1:0-3172 GCA_964592935.1 uncultured Chitinophaga sp.
TAAAAACAGGATGACTGCAAACGCTGTATTTATTCAGTAAATTAACGATGGTTTGGGATATTTCCGGGTGATTCTTATCAGGTGCAGTTTACGCCGCCTTAACTGATTCAGATCTTTATCAACCGACGACCACTGCTGCCTTAACCATTTAAAACAAAATAAAAACGGTTAATTCCTTTCAGCTCATATGCCGGATCACTTGATAAGCGGTGCTTGCACCTGGTCACCGTACCGTTGCCTTTAATAATTACACCTTGACTGCCCCTGTTTTAGTAGATAATTTTAACCTGCATCACCAAAAACTTATTAGATATGAAAAAAATATTCAGCCTCCTCACTTTAACCATGTTGTTAAATGCCTGCAGGAAAAGTGATTTTGCCCCGCAGCTAAACCCGGGATCAGTCGCTGCAAAAAGCGAAAAAGCCGGAGCCACCTCCGGTCCAACCGTAACTACAACGGCTGTGTCTGTAATATTATCATTCGGAGCCACATCGGGAGGTTCTGTTTCATCATCCGGCGGGGGATCCAATGTGACTGAAAAAGGAATATGTGTAAATACGAGTCCCAACCCGACCATTAACAATACAAAATTTCCTTCCGGTTCGGGTTCCGGAACTTTTACAACCATTCTTTCAGGATTAACCGCAACCACCACTTATTACGCAAGAGCTTATGCCACCAAGAATACCGGCACGACCTATGGCAACCAGGTCAGTTTTACAACCGCATCACCTAATTATGGAACGGTAACAGATATTGATGGAAATGTTTATACAACCATAACCATCGGCTCGCAGGTCTGGACCGTTGAGAACCTGAAAACCACCCGGTACAGGAATGGGGTAAGCATTCCCAATATAACAGATGATGCAGCATGGGCCGCACAGACAACAGGAGCTTATTGTAATTATAATAATGATGCCGGCAATGTTACCACTTATGGCAGATTATATAATTGGTATGCGGTTGCTGATGCAAACAATATTGCACCCGCCGGCTGGCATGTACCAACCCTGGCGGAGTGGGATGTATTAAGAAATTACCTGGGGGGTGTGGATATTTCCGGGGGTAAAGCAAAAGAAACAGGATTGGCACATTGGCTTACCCCCAATTCGGGAGCTGATAACAGCAGCGGATTTACAGCTTTACCGGGGGGTGCACGTTATGCTATGTATGTCGGGGGAACATGCAATCCGTCTCCTTCACTTTACACGCATATGGGGAACAACGGGGTTTGGTGGAGTACCACAGGCGGATCGGATCCCAACAAAGCTTCGTTTGTAGAAACCGAAAACACGTCAGCAAAATTCTACAGGAGCAGTTTCGGTCCTTGTTTCGGTTATTATGAAAAAAGAACCGGGTATTCGGTGCGGCTTGTAAAAGATTAAGATGATTCATTTAGCGTAATCAAATTCATAATTAAAAAACGAATCAACATGAAAAAGCTACTATTCCCGTTACTGGTCATCCTGTTGTTCACGGCCTGCCAGAAACAAATCAACACGGAAACAATACCCGGATCAAAATCAAAGGAAAAGGTGAGTGCCGGAACTAATACACCGGATGGACAAATTGATATCTGCCACAGAGAGGGTAATGGCAGCTGGCATACAATCACGATCAGCATCAATGCCCTGCCCGCCCATATTGCGCATGGTGATATGGTTCCGGATGGTGATGGTGATGGTTATACTAAGGTAACCCCATGCGGCAGCGGCAGCCAGAATGACTGCGATGATAATAATGCCAACATCAACCCCGGCGCGACTGAGGTTTGCGATAATAATATTGATGACAATTGTAATGGACAAGTTGATGAAAATTGTACCCCCCCTGTTATCATCTGCAACCAGGCATGGATGTCTAAAAACTTGAATGTAGATCATTATAGAAATGGTGACACGATACCTCAGGTTACTGATCCTGATGAGTGGGCCTCATTAACCACAGGCGCATGGTGTTATTTTAATAATGATCCTGCTTATGAAGCCACCTATGGCAAACTCTATAACTGGTTTGCAGTAAATGACCCAAGAGGTTTGGCTCCTTCAGGCTGGCATGTACCTACAGATGAAGAATGGACAACACTGGGAAACTGTATATATAATATGGGACCAGGAGGAAATGTCGGGGGAAAGATGAAAGAAACCGGTACTGAACATTGGCAAAGCCCAAATAGAAACGCTACCAACTTAAGCGGTTTCACAGGACTTCCCGCTGGCTGCCGTGAAAGCTATGGGGGATTCACCGGTATTTGGTGGTACAGTTACTTGTGGAGTTCTACGGAGAGCAGTTCAGGTGGCGCATGGCACCGAATCCTGCAATTCTACACTGGTAATATGATCAGGTACAACTGGAGTAAAAATTGCGGGTATTCTGTTCGCTGTATCAGGGATTAAATATTTTTGATACTGGAAAAGCAGGCAACGAAAAAATTTATTACAAAGAAATTGGTGGTGGTTCGAAAAACAACCAGTCAAATGAGTCATATATGACCCCAAATTACCTTAACTCATCACCCAGGCCAGCACCAAATGCTCAAACATCCTGTAATGAATGATCAGTTCCGTTTCATTCTTTGAAAAAAAACAATTGATCGTTTCAGCGGCTTCATCCTGTTTCATCAACTGAATTTCTTTCCGGAAATCCACACCACCATCACCGTACCATTTAAAGACGGATTCTTTGGCAGACCAAAGAAGGGTAAGTAGGGAGTGGCTAGTGGCTAGTGGGGCGTTGAGAATTGAATCTTGAATACCTGCCTGCCGGCAGGCAAGGTTGAATATTGAGTCTTCTTTTTCATTTAAAAATTTATGTGCGATTTTTAGAATCTTCTCCGTTGGTATTTCTATATCGATTCCTACCCTGCTGTCTTTACTGACTATAGCAGCGGCAAAATCCCCGCAATGCGAAATGGAAAAATGATATTGTTCATCGGGTAAAAATGGTTTACGGGTATCAGCGATCTCGATCAAATGATACGGAAAGTCGGGAAACATGTATTGCAGTAAAAAGCGACCCGCCAGGTGCTGCAGACGCTTGAGCGGGTGTGTGACATCCCGGTGCTGCGGAACATTGCCTTTGAAGAATTCTTCTGATTCTTCAATTTTCCAGATACCCAGCCGGGTGTTCTCATTGACCTGGTGTTGAAAAAAAATCGGCACAAAAGGG
>CAZQGZ010000272.1:0-3111 GCA_964592935.1 uncultured Chitinophaga sp.
TGAAAACTGATGGCATGCACATAGCGCAGGAAATTTTGTTTCTGCCGGCTTTCGGAATTATTGCTGAAGTGGCTGTTTACCCGGTAGCGGATATTGACCGCCTTCCCCACGTAAACAACCTTACCTTTTTCATTGTGGAAATAATAAACCCCCGGTGTGTAAGGCAACTTTTCAAAATGTTCTTTGGGAACATGCGGAGGCAAGGTGGCTTCTTTTGAATGGCGGAGCAGGCTTTTTTGTATGTGTTGCTCTTTATCGTTGGCCAGGAGTAGTTGAAAAATTTTTACCGTGGCCTCTGTATCTGCCCCCGCCCGGTGATGCCCGTTGATGGTTATTCCCAATGAACGGCTCAGCTTGCCCAGGCTGTATGATGGAAATCCCGGGAAAATCTTCCGGCTCATTCGCACGGTACAAAGTTTTTTGCAATTCAGGATATAGCCCTGTTCTTTCAAATGACCATGTACAAAAGAGTAGTCAAAGTTTACATTGTGAGCGATGAAAATTTTATCATGGAGAATGGAATAAACTTTTTCTGCTATGGCAGAAAACGGGGGTGAGTCGGCAACCATTTCATCCGTGATTCCGGTCATGGCCTGTATATAATGCGGGATCGGTTGCCCGGGGTTGATCAGGGTTTCAAATTTTTCCACCACGTCGGAACCATCAAATACATGAATGGAAATTTCCGTGATGCCATGGGCGGCGGCATACGAACCGGTGGTTTCTATATCAACAATGGCATACATGAAAATAAATCAGGGTACTAAATTTCGGTTATTTATTTGAAAAGCCGGGTATCAAAAGAAAAGGGAGAAGCTTCTATGATCTTCACCTTTTTTATGCCGGGGTGTAATGGGTTAACTAAAATATTATATTCTTCCGGGATAATGGCAGAAGGCACTTTCAGCAACAGGGATTTTTTGGAACGAAGAAATGAATCGCCGATATAACGGGAGTAATCAATATCTTCCTGCCATCCCGGTTTCACATTAATCTGCGACATACTATCTGCCAGCGATCCGGGTACTTCAAGTTTCATTAGGTGGTTATTTCGTAATTCTTTGTACGTAGCATTATAAATCAGCAATTCAAGAAGAGATAAAGAAATGGTCATACTGGTGTAAACAACCGGCCAACCAACACTGTTCCAGCGGCCACCCCGTTGGCTGGCTCCTTCACCGCTGATATCGTTGCTGAATTGACGTGGAGAAAATCTGAATAACATCATATATAGACACCATGTTGAATTCTGCCTAACTGGTCTGTAATCAGCCGGATACCAACTGAACTTTTTAGCGAGTCAAAAGTTAGCAACTCACCCAAAACCGGTTTCTCTCTCTTTAACCAGCGGTAAAATGCTTCAGCGCTGGTAAAAGTTGCTAACCCCATTGCAATTAACTCCTGCATTTGCTGTATGCGATCCACATAAATGCCTTCAAAATTTTTATTGTCTTTTGCATAACGCTGCAGTGTTTTTTCAGACAGGTGCAGGATAGATGCCCATTCTTTTTGTGTAAAAGGGACTCTGGCCGCAATTTTTTCGAATTTCCGGTAAGGGAAATCAGCCACATTGGGTAACTGCCTGGCAGGCCTGTATACCGGGAGGGGCTCAGCGGTCATTGTCTTTTTAATTCCGGGTTTGATTTTTCTTGATTTGATTTTATGGTTCATAACGCAGACATTTGTCCCCGCAATGTACGACATTTGTCCTGAATAAATAAAACGGAATCCGGGCAAGTCCCTTCGTTGTAAAAAAGGTTCAATTCAGGATTTTGGCTGAAATTTGGGTATGCTGGAGGAAAAAATGATAATGTTTGAAAACCGGTTGCACAAAGTATTCCGGCATCTGGCAAAACAAGCCAGGCGACTGGGTGTCAGTTGCTACCGGGTGTATGACCATGACCTGCCGGAATTTCCTTTTTGTATTGAGATATACGGCGATAGATTATATGTTGCTGAATACAAAAGAAGACACGGCATGACCGATGAGCAGCATGATGACTGGATGGAGAAATGCCTGGGGATCATGACCAAAATATTAAGGATCTCAAAAGAAAATATTTTTCTGAAGCTCCGGCAACGCAAACCCGGGCGACTGGGTCAATACCAGAAATACGATGCAGCTCACCATGAATTTGTAGTGGAGGAAAATCGCCTGAAATTCATCGTTAACCTGAGCGATTATCTGGACACCGGCTTGTTTTTGGACCACCGCATTACCCGGCAACTGGTAAGAGAACAAAGCAATGGGAAAAAAGTTTTGAACCTCTTTGCTTATACCGGTTCTTTTTCAGTTTATGCAGCGGATGGAAAGGCAGAAAAAGTGGTATCCGCCGATCTCTCCAATACGTATCTGAAATGGGCGCAAAAGAATATGGAATTGAATGGTTTTTCAGATGCGTCGAAATATCAGTTTGTACAGGCTGATGTCATGCAATACCTGAAGACCATTGTTCCGGCTTATTATGATATCATCATCCTGGATCCGCCGACATTCAGCAACAGCAAGCGGATGGAAGGCTTTCTCGATATACAAAGGGATCATGCGGAGCTGATAAACAATTGCATGATGGCTTTGAAACCCGGCGGCATACTTTACTTCAGCACCAACTACAAAAAATTTATCCTGGATGAAGAAAAAATGTATGTATCGAATGTAAAAGATATAACCAAAGCAACTACTTCATTTGATTTTGAAGGAAAGAATGCCAGGCTTTGCTTTTATATGACGAAAAAATGATCAGTAAGGGCAGTTACTAAAAATCAATAATCATTCATTAATAATTAAAATACTGCAGTTACATTTCCACATTCCCACATTTCCGCATTTTCACATTCGCCCATTCCCGCATTTTCTTTTACATTTGTCCTTGATCAAACCCTTTTGAATGAATCATCCCAAAGGAAAACTGATTACCATCGGTGGAGCCGAGGATAAAGGCACCGACCTGGAGAAAGGCGAAATTCACCGCAACAATCTCAATTTTTTTGAATTAGGTATCCTCCGCAGGGTAGTGGAAGAAGCCGGCGGTCCCCTGTCAAGGATTGAAGTCATTACAACCGCTTCAACCATTCCTTACGAAGTGGGAGAAAATTACCTGAATGCATTCG
>CAZQGZ010000273.1:0-3011 GCA_964592935.1 uncultured Chitinophaga sp.
ATTCATCAGCATAACTTAACAGTACAAAATATAATATTCACCAAACCGGAGTTGTATGAAAAAGATAACCCTGTTAGCTGTCCTTTTATGGATGGTTGCTGGAACCAGTGTCACCCATGCAACGAGCTCAAATACGCCTGGGGGCCCGGGTTTTAACGAGACCTGGATGCAGATGAAGGCTGTTGATTTTATCAAATTAAAAGTTGATGACTTCGCCAAACTTTGCCAGAAAAAACTGACCCTTAAAGAAAAGATCTCCTTCTCGGTACTGAAGAAAAACCTGAAAAGGGAACTGAAGAAAAATCCAAACCTGACCGTTCAGGAGTTCATGATGGTTGCGGGACAAAAAAAGATGAGCACAGGTGCGTGGATCGCTATTATTTTAGGTGTAGCATTAGTAACCTTGATTATACTTGGAAGTGCTGGTGCATTCGGGCCGTATATGTAGAACAGCATAAGATATCGCTTACCCGTTAAGACATTTTCAGAAGTTAGCCGAATCTGATTACAAAGGAGGGACTCATCGGAATACATCATCGGACAATTAACGCTATGTGTCCCTCGCTGGTGTTACACTGATTAAGACCACTACTTTGGTTTCTCGTCAGGAAAAGGATCAGAAGAGCTTACTGAAGTTTGTAATTGTTTTTAACCTGGCAAAGAATTAACTTAAAGTACATTGTTTCACCAAAACGAAGCATTATGAATAAGATACTACTGCTCACTATAGGGTTTTGCATGGTTGCCGGCACGACAGTTTCCCATGCTACCAGCTTAAGCGAACCCATTGATCCAATTTTTAGTAAAGCCCTGATGCAGATGAGGGCCGCTGATTTTGTAAAGCTTTCCATAGATGAATTTGCTAAACTCAGCCTGAAAAAGCTGAGCCTGAAAGAAAAAATCGCTTTTTCCGTTCTGAAGAAAAAACTGAAGCGCGAGGTCAAAAAAAACCCGGATCTGCTCGTCGGCAGTTACCTGGTTGCGAACAAAAGGATGAGTACGTTGGCTTGGATCGGGATTATTGTAGCTGTTCTTTCGCTCATTTTAGTCATCATCGCGTCCAACATTAATTTTAATTAGGGATACAGGGAAAAAGAAAAGAACGGAATAATTTTGTCCCATACCCGTCACACCTAACGGAGAATTAGTTATAAGATCCCAAAGGGGACAGGAAGTTGCATTTATTTAACGTCCAAACAACCTTTCTGCATTGGATGAAGTGATACCCGCAATATCTTCTTTCGGAATATTTTTTATTCCCGCCAGCTTCTCCACCACATATTTCAAATAAGCAGGCTCATTTCTTTTACCCCGAAACGGCACCGGCGCGAGATAAGGTGCATCGGTCTCCAACACGACATGATCCAGGCTTGCATGCTCCATCACTTTATCCAATCCAGAGTTTTTAAACGTAAGAACACCGCCGATACCCAGGTTGAAACCGAGTTCAATAACTTTTTGCGCCTGCAACAGGTCACCGGAAAAGCAATGGAATACTCCTTTCAACTTTCCATTCTGGTTTTCTTTTACAACGGCAATACATTCATCGATCGAATTCCTTGAATGAATCACGATCGGGATATCATAATGTAACGCCCATCCGATCTGTTCCCGAAAGGCCTCATATTGCTGTTCCGTAAAAGTTTTGTCCCAGTAAAAATCCAGCCCAGTCTCCCCGACAGCCACGAATTTCCTTTGCCCCAGATGATCCCTGGCGATCTTCAGTTCGGCCTTGAAATCTACTTTCACTGAGCAGGGGTGCAAACCCATCATACTGGCGCAAATGGCTGGAAAAGCCTTTTCCGTTTCCAGCATTGCATCATGGGTGCTGCTATCAATGGCAGGTTGGATAATTTTTGCAACTCCCTCTTTTTCAGCCCTTTCCATTATGGCGATCCGATCAGCCGCAAATTCCGGCAGGTAAATATGGGAATGGGTATCGATCAATTGCATGGAAAAGCCTGATTTTGAGGGCAAAACTCTGTAAAAAACTTTAAGAAACCTTTAAACTTTCCTCAATAAAAACCATCTTAGAACAGTCAATTAAATCAACTTCTTAAAACCCAAGTCATGAAACACTGGTATATTTCCCTCAAACTGGCAGCGATCGCATTCGTTTCCGGTCTTTTTGTATTGGTTTCCTGCAGTAAAGAAAACAGTCAGTCGGGTACCAATGCCCAGGAAGAAGAGGTATCCGGCGTTTCCGCCGAAGCCGAAGCGGAAGCCGAAGGCACATTCAATGAATTCTTTGATGATGTCATGGGTGTGAATGATGAAGTGGGCGTTGCCGGTTCCGGTGTATTTTATGGCCGCCCCGATAGTCTTTCACCAACGGCACGTTGCTTCACCGTGACCATTACACATCCCAATAACACCCCCTTTCCCGCTGTGGTCACTATTGATTTCGGAACGATCGGATGCCCGGGTCCCGATGGCCGCGTACGCAGGGGAAAGATCATCACGGAGTATACTAACCGCTTAATTCATCCCGGGGCCATAGCCACCACCACTTTCGACAGGTTCTTTGTGGATGCGATCAGCGTGGAAGGCACTCACCGTATCACCAATATTTCCGGCACACCGGTTCCACCCGCCAATATCGCCCGTAAATTCAAGATCGAGGTCATCAATGGAAAGCTGACCAAACCCAACGGCGATTTCGTGGAATGGAGCAGCACCAAGACGATCACACAGATTGAAGGTCTCATCAGCCCCGATTTTTTCCGGGATGATGTGTTCAAAATTGAAGGCAATGCCAATGGCAGGGTTAGAAGAGGCAATTTGCTTGTTCGTTGGGAATCAATCATTACCGAACCGCTGATCAGGCGATTTACCTGTCGGTGGATCGTCAGGGGAAAAGTGAAAACGATTCGTGCAACACTTCCCAGTAACAGTCCCTGGATAGCCCTTCTGGATTTTGGAAACGGCGTTTGCGACAACCTGGCCACCCTTACCATAAACGGGAGGACCCGCCAAATTACTTTGCCGTAATTAAAAAATTATTATACCTC
>CAZQGZ010000274.1:0-2980 GCA_964592935.1 uncultured Chitinophaga sp.
TGGTCTTTGCGGAAATTGCGTGCATTCTTTTCAAAATAAAGACAATCAGCAAAAGTTCCGGCTAACGTCACTATAGGAGTATCATATCTTAATGACCGGCCCTGCGCAGCAAAATCTTCAAAACTGGTAAGATATCTCAAAGAGTCGCCTGTAAAAAGTCCAAATTCTTTTTTTACGTCTTTGAAGCCCGGGGTAAACAGCCGGTCAGACAAACCGAAGAATGTGGAATCATTGGCAAACAAAAGATCGGGCAATCCAACCTGTACATTGCCTTCCCACCAGATGATACCATCGGTAACCGACTTTTTATTGTTCAGGTAATGCAGGGTATCGTATTTCACCTTTGTAAAGATTCCGTCTGTAAAAACAGAATCTTCATAGATCCAGTAATTCTTGCTGCTCAGGGGTAAAATACCGCAATGCTTTTCTGTGCAGGAAAAAGCCACTACAGATGATTCGGCATAGGACCTGCCTGTGGGATTGGCCGTTTGAACCAGGCAGGGTTCTGTTTTTGCAGGGGGCTGCAGCAAAACGTCACCTTTGCTGCAGGCAAGAAAGAACGTGCTTCCAATGAGGATGATTCCAATAGTTGTTTTCAAAAGATTCCGATTTAAGTCCGAAAGGGAGGACAAAATAGAAACTAGTTTTTACAATTCATAACTTTTACTAAGATAATTTACGATTTTACTGCACCGTATTTTCCGCAATTGCAGTATAAATACGGTAAGTATAAATAAATATGCCCCTGAGCATGCTAAAAAAGCAGTTTGAGGGGCAATTTTTTATAAAAAGGAATCTTACTTAAATATATTCTTAAAAAAGACCTTCATTTCATTCCAGGAGGCAGTGTCGGCAGCAGCATTGTAAGCGATAGGAATATTGTATTGTTGGCCTATGGCCGTTGCATTTGGATTGGAAAAAGCATGAAGTGCCCCATCATAGCCCTTAAATATGTAATCAGCTCCAATGGAGTCAAGTTGGTGCCTGAATTTCCTGACATCTTCTTCTGATACAAATTTGTCATCATTACCATGACAGACCAGGATCTTTGCTTTTAATAAATTCTTTTCCATCGGTTTGACAGGCAATATGCCATGAAAACTCACGATCCCTTTCAGGTCTACGCCCATCGGAGCCATATTGAGTAATACACCGCCGCCAAAACAATAGCCGATGGCTGCCATATTATTTGTATCCACCTGGGCATACGATCTGAATTTATTCAAAGCTGCATAAAAATGAGTCTTTGTCATGGGGAGATCCTCGTAAAAAGGAGCAGACAATTTGTTCGCATCTGTTGGATTATCGGCCCGCAGGCCATTACCATACATATCAACTGCCATGGCGATATAACCGAGTTTGGCCAGTTCCCTTGCCCGCATTTTGACGTAATCATTCAATCCCCACCATTCATGTACAACCAGCACAGCCGGTCGCTTGCCAATCATGTTTTCATCATATACCACATAGCCGTCCATCTTCAGGCTATCGATCATGTAATTGATATTTTCTTCTTTAAGTTTTGGTTCTTTCATGCCGTCCTCCTTTTTTTTATCCTTGTTGTTACAGGAACTAAATAAGATAATAAGAGCCGTCAGATAAACTGGCAGGTATCCGGATAGTTTCATAACAGTTGGTTTTGATTTGAATAAGTATTAAAGTTCAGATTTTTTTTCCGCAGGCAAAGAAAAATCCTTTCACTTAGCGGATCAATCAATTTTACAAAGCCGGTTTTGCATCCAGCACTTCAATTTCAAAAACAAGAATGCTGTTGGGCGGAATTTTGGCAGCCCTTGTCCGGATGGAATATCCAAGGTCAGAAGGGATCACCAGTTTTATTTTACCACCCACTTTGCAAAGAGGCAGGCCGATCTGCCAGCCTTTGATCAATCGCTTTAATGGAAAGGTTGCCGGTTTATCATTGGCTTCACTGGCAAGGGAACCATCTTTCAGCAGGGTGAGTTTGTAAAAAACCGTGACCGTATCATCCATGGAAACCTGCCTGCCCGTACCCTCTTTCATCATCTTATAAAAAACACTTTCTGCATTTTCCATGGCATCTGAATTTCCGGAAGCGATGGCTTCCCCGATCATTTGCATATCTTTTTCCCGTTGCTCCACGCTGTCGATATGGGAAAACAAATTAACTACCGGCGCTGTTTGCCCTTCCACTTTCATATTTTTCCACGTGCCATTTTCCCGCTGGCACCAGACCTGCCCGGTGCTGATTGATATGCTTCCTTTTTTTGCTTCGGTGAAAAAAGAGGCAGGAGATTGGATCGTATTCCACCGGCCTTCTATTTTACAGGTACCGATCAGCTTCCATTTATTTTCTTCGGGTAACCAGATATAACCGGAATAGACGGAAAAATTTCCCGCGGAATCATTAGCCGTTGCGATCAGGAGTTTATAACTC
Source organism: uncultured Chitinophaga sp. (assembly GCA_964592935.1). Classification (GTDB taxonomy): domain Bacteria; phylum Bacteroidota; class Bacteroidia; order Chitinophagales; family Chitinophagaceae; genus JJ008. The sequence goes on from CAZQGZ010000274.1 coordinate 2,417, forward strand.
TCATTCATTCGCCAGTTATATTTCCATTCGATCTCACCTTTTTCACCGGCATCGGTATGCAATCCCGTAGCCATAACGGGAGCTGTACCCGGAAATTCAAAAACCACCGTATGTTCATTTTTATCCGACTCAAGGGATAGTTTTACGAGATCGGTTCTGATGCCGGCAAAAACTTCTTCTTTGGTGGTAATGGTTTGCACCTGGATCTCGGCCATGAATTGAATGGCCCTGATGCTGTCAGGAAGATCATAGATGATCGTGGAATCTTTGCTGGTTGCTTTTGTTGTATACGATAAAAGGATGATCAGTACCGGTAAAAAGAATTTCTTCATAAAATGATTTGATGATATAAATCTACAAATTATGCCGGGATGAATAAAAATACAACAGGTTTCTTAAATAGTTGGTAAAACAAAGTGTAATTAAAAATAAATAGCGACCATGAAGCTAAATAGGTCTATCTTACAGGCCAACATCGTTTTTTTTATTACTCCCCGCTCTTTTAATGTTAATAATACTTGTGTTCTTTTTGTGTCACTGGTACCTGGCGATCTTTTCTCAGTC
>CAZQGZ010000275.1:0-2974 GCA_964592935.1 uncultured Chitinophaga sp.
GGATATTGACAGATAAAGCCCCCTGTCCCCCGAAGGGGGAACTTGGAGCGATGAGTTCTTTATTAAATAAAAAAAGTTTAAAGCAAATAATTTTTAGTTGCAGGGTCGAAATAATAAATAAAATTAAAAGTAATTCTAATCCCGGATGAAATACAGGATATAGGAAAAAATGATACATGGGCAGAACGATGAACTATGATAACCTTTAAATTATAAACGACCTGAAGCCCCTACTACGGAGGGGTTTGGGGAGGCCAATAATGTGGAGTTTTTCAGGCATAGCAAATAAAATTCACGAATGGCTGGGCAATAATTTTAACCCCACCATGACCCTGATCATTGAAATGGTCATTGCCGGGGTTTGTGTGATCGGCCTGTTTGCCATGCTCGGACTGGTATTGGTTATAATGGAAAGAAAAGTATCGGCCTGGATGCAGATACGTTTAGGGCCCAACCGGGTTGGACCAAAAGGAATGTTGCAATCCCTGGCTGACACGTTGAAACTGATCGTGAAAGAAGGGTTGACGCCGAACGGGGCCGATAAAATACTTTTTAATCTTGCTCCCTTTATTGCAATGATCGTGGCCATGCTGCTGATGGCGCCCATCGCCTTTGCAAAGGATTTCCAGTTGTGGGATATGAATATCGGTGTACTCTATGTTTCAGCTATTTCATCCATCATGGTCATCAGTATCCTGATGGCCGGCTGGTCCAGCAATAACAAATATTCATTAATGGGCGCCATGCGAAGCGGGGCGCAGATCGTGAGTTATGAATTATCAGCCGGGTTATCCATTCTGGCTATTGTTGTATTGACAGGCAGTTTGCAGGTTTCAGACATCATACGATCACAACAGGATGGCTGGTGGATCTTTAAGGGACATATCCCGGCTATCATTGCATTTATAACTTTTATCATTGCAGTTACGGCAGAAACCAACCGGGCTCCTTTTGATTTGGCTGAAGCTGAATCCGAGTTGACCGCCGGTTTCCATACCGAATATTCGGGGATGAAGTTCGCGTTGTTCTTCCTGGCCGAATATGTGAATGTGTTTATCGTTTGTGCGATCGGGGCCACTTTGTTTTTAGGAGGATGGATGCCTTTCCATATCGGCAACTGGGAGGGTTTCAATCATGTCATGGATTATATCCCGTCCAGCATCTGGTTTTTCGGGAAAACATTTTTCCTGATATTCGTCATCATGTGGTTCCGGTGGACCTTCCCCCGGTTACGGATCGACCAGTTGCTGAACCTGGAGTGGAAATATTTATTGCCGATCAGTATGATCAATTTATTACTGGTGACATTGATGGCGATATTGAAGTGGCATTTTTGAGTATGGGGAGTGGGAAGTGGCGAGTAGGGAATCAAAGTTCTTATAATTAATTTTTTATGCAACCAGCAAAGGAACTTTTATTAACCCCTGTTGCGTTGCTGTTTAAGACCAGTTCGCTATTCGGTGATTGAAAGAAGCTAATAGCTACTGGCTAATAGCTAATAGCCAACAGCTAACAACTTATCGATGAAATTATGTTCTTAGTTAAATACATAAAAGATGTCTTCAGAGCGGTGAAATCGCTGGCGACCGGCATGAAAATGACCATGCACTATTTCACGCATCACAAGGAGATCATCACCCAGCAATACCCGGATAATAAAGACACCTTGTTATTACCGGAACGATTCAAGGGGGAAGTGGTGATGCCGCATGACGAAAAGAATGAGCATCGCTGCACCGGTTGCCAGGCCTGCGAACTGGCCTGTCCAAACGCGTCACTTAAAGTGGTTTTTAAAAATGAAATAACCCCGGAAGGAAAAAAGAAAAAAGCGATCGACAAACTGGTGTATCACCTGGAATTATGTACCATGTGCAATCTCTGTATCATCGCCTGCCCTTCTGACGCGATCAAGATGGCGCAGACGTTTGAGCATAGTGTATTTGACAGGAACCAACTGATAAAGATCTTAAACAACCCGGGTTCGAAAATAATGGAAGGGGTTGAGTAAAGAAATAAAAAATGAAGAATAAAAAACAAGAAATGAAAAAATCTGTATAACTATCGGCTTTGAATTTTGTTTTGAACAAATGAGTGGATCCACGATCATATTTTATTTATTAACTGCGCTTACGCTGGGTAGCGCTATCCTGTCTGTTTCAACCCGGCAGATATTCCGTGCGGCTATTTACCTGCTGTTTTCATTAATTGGCATTGCCGGTATTTATTTCTGGCTGAATTACGAGTTCATCGCTGCGGTGCAAATTGTTGTTTATGTCGGCGGTATCGTGGTGCTTATCATTTTCTCCATATTCCTGACCCAGCAGGCCGGTGAAAAATTACCCAGGCAAAAATTAGGAAGAAAAATATTTTCGGCCCTCGCTGTGTTTTGTGGCTTTGCCTTATCCATGTTACAGATCTACCAGCATACGTTTTTCGAAACATCCGGAGTTGCCATACCGGTAACGGTCGGTGAAATCGGGAAACAAATGCTGAGTACAGGAGAACAGGGCTATGCTTTACCCTTTGAAGCAGTGAGTATGTTATTACTGGCAGCCATGATCGGTTGTATAGTTATTGCAATGAGAGAAAAAAAAGAAATTGAACCACAAAGACACGAAGGCACGAAGAAACACAAAGATTCTTTGTGAAACTTTGTGTCTTTGTGCCTTAGTGGTTTAAAAAATAATATTAATGGAGCCTGGATTATATCATATATTATTTATCAGCGCTGCACTTTTCTTTATCGGCGTGTACGGGTTCTTCACCCGGAGGAACCTGATCACCATGCTGATGAGCATTGAACTTATATTGAACAGTGTGAACCTGAATTTCATTGCTTTTAATAAATATTTATGGCCGCATAAAATGGATGGCCTTTTTTTCACCGTTTTCATCATTGCCATAGCAGCGGCTGAAGCGGCCGTTGCCATCGCCATTATCATTAATTTATACCGCAGCCATAATTCCATTGATG
>CAZQGZ010000276.1:0-2955 GCA_964592935.1 uncultured Chitinophaga sp.
GCGATTCTACCGAAGAAGAAACAAAAGAGGCTTATGATATAGCTATTGATTTATTGGATGAAGCCGAGTTTAAAGCCACATTGAATGAACCGGAAGATGAACTGCCTGCCGTACTGCAGATCAACAGCGGAGCCGGTGGCACCGAAAGCCAGGACTGGGCCGAAATGCTGGCTCGTATGTACCGCATGTATGGAGAGAAACAGGGATGGAATGTAACCGAAATGGACTGGCAATGGGGAGATGGCGCAGGAATAAAAACAGCGACCTTGCAATTTGATGGTCCATTTGCTTATGGTTTTTTAAAAGCGGAGAGTGGTGTGCATCGCCTGGTCCGTATTTCCCCGTTCGACAGCAATGCAAGAAGACATACTTCATTTGTCTCCGTGTTTGTTTATCCCCTGGTGGATGATACGATCAAGATAGAAATAAATCCTGCTGATGTGAAGATGGAAACATCCAGGAGCGGGGGCGCCGGCGGGCAGAATGTAAATAAAGTAGAAACCAAAGTTCAGTTGACGCATATTCCTACAGGTATAGTTGTAGTTTGCCAACAAGACAGAAGTCAGTTGGGCAACAGGGAACTGGCTATGCAGATGCTGAAAAGCCGTTTGTATGAGGAAGAACTCCGCAAACGCCAGGCGATAAAAGATGCAACCAATTCCACCAAGAAAAAAATTGAATGGGGCAGCCAGATCAGGAGTTATGTGTTACATCCTTACAAGATGATAAAAGACCACCGGACTGATTACGAGGTGGGAAATGTGCAGCCGGTTTTGGATGGGGAGTTGGATGGTTTTATCAAAGCGTATTTGATGAGTGAGAAAGAGGCAAGTTCATAGTTCATAGATCATAGTTCATGGTTCATAGTTCATGGCCGTTAACTATGAACCATTAACAATGAACCCGAAATAAAAGTATCTTCAAGTTATAAAAATACAATCATGAGTATTGGAACATTTTCTTACCCGATGCCGGTGAACGAACCGGTTCTTTCTTATGCACCCAACAGCGCTGAAAAGAAAAGATTAAAAGAAGTTTTGGCTGAATTAAAAAGCAGCGAGATCGATGTGCCCATGTATATCGGCAGCAAAGAAGTAAGAACCGGGAAAAAAGTGGCCATGCATCCCCCGCATGAAATAAAACATACCCTGGGGTATTTTCATGCCGGTGAGGAGAAACATGTTCACCGGGCCATCGAAGCGGCCCTGGCAGCAAAAGAGAATTGGGCCAATACCAGTTGGGAAAACAGGGCGAATATTTTTTTAAAAGCTGCGGACCTGATGGCGACAAAATATCGCCCCTACATGAATGGAACAACGATGCTTGGACAAAGCAAGAATGCTTTCCAGGCGGAGATCGATGCAGCCTGCGAACTGATCGACTTCCTTCGTTTCAATGTTCATTTTCTTTCGGAGATTTACAAACAACAACCTATCAGCAGCCCGGGCATGCACAACCGGATGGAGTATCGTCCGCTCGAAGGATTTGTGTTGGCTGTTACGCCTTTCAATTTTACTGCAATAGGAGGAAATCTTCCAACATCTGCGGCCATGTGCGGCAATGTGGTAGTATGGAAATGTGCCAATACCCAGGTCTATTCTGCACAGATGACCATGCGTATTTTAAAAGAAGCCGGTTTGCCCGATGGCGTTATCAATCTCATTTATGTGGATGGCCCCACGATCGGAAGAGTGTGTTTTAATCATAAAGATTTTGCAGGAGTACATTTTACCGGTTCGACTGGTGTATTCAATAATATGTGGGAAACGATCGGAAAGAACATGGCCAATTACAAATCATACCCGAGAATCGTAGGAGAGACCGGTGGAAAGGATTTTGTACTGGCGCATAAAAGCGCTGACCCGGATGTAGTTGTTACGGCATTATTAAGAGGGGCCTTTGAATTCCAGGGACAGAAATGTTCTGCCGCATCAAGAGCATACATTCCGTCGAATATCGCCGAAGAAGTAAAGAAGAAACTGATCGCCGGTGTGAAGAGTTTCAAAATGGGAACCGTGGAAGATTTTACCAATTTTATCAATGCGGTGATAGATGAAAAAAGTTTTGAAAGCATAAAACGGTATATTGATAATGCCAAAAAAGATGAGAAGGCAGAAATATGGGTGGGAGGGAAATGCGATAAGAAGGAAGGGTATTTTATCCAGCCAACCATCATTGAAGCAAAGAATCCGAAATATGTAACGATGTGTGAAGAGATCTTCGGGCCGGTGCTGACCGTTTACATTTATCCTGCCAACAGTTTTGAAAGGACTTTGGAACTGGTTGATTCCACTTCGCCTTATGCTTTGACGGGGTCAATCATATCTAAAGACAGGGCTGCGGTTGAATTAGCCACAAACAAACTGCGTAATGCAGCCGGTAATTTTTATATCAATGATAAGCCGACCGGTGCAGTCGTGGGCCAGCAGCCCTTTGGCGGGGCAAGGGGTTCAGGAACAAATGATAAAGCCGGATCTATTTTGAATTTATACCGCTGGCTGAGTGCAAGGACCATAAAGGAGACATTTAATCCGCCGACCAGTTACGGGTATCCGTTTATGACAGAGATGTAAGCACAATTCTCTGTTTTCGGGAAAAATACCGGGATACTTTTTCTTGTTGTCAGGGCATTAAAAATTTATTTTGGAGTTAGATTTTTTTTCATACTAACTTTAAGATATTATTTAACCAAAACTTCAGCTATGAAAAAAGTATTTGTCCTTTTCACAGCCATAACTTTTTTTGTTTCCTCCTTTGCCAGTACCACCCCTTTTTCAACAAAGGATCCGGTCATTCATATGGACCAGGTATTTGTCCCGGTAGGTAAAACCGGCAAGACCATTTCTCTTTTCGATCTTTCAAAGATCAGTGTAAAAGAACTTCAGAAATTAACCGGGAATAAAATGAATTTCTGGGATAAAGCGAAGTTTCTTGCCGCACAGAAGAAACTCCGGG
>CAZQGZ010000277.1:0-2923 GCA_964592935.1 uncultured Chitinophaga sp.
TGAAGACGGATTTTTGCTGCCATTTTAAATAGACATTTAAAGGCGTTAAACAATAATTGTTAATTCGTCCGGTTGAAACCGGGTAGCAAATATAGTGAGAAAGTCCGAAAGTCCTATGGTCAGTAAGTCAAGAAGTCCGGAAGTCCGGAAGTCAGGAAGAACACTCCAATAATCAGGCTATTTTTTTCGGACTTTCGGACTCCCGGTCTTCCGGACTATTTCTTCATCATCATTTTACCCATCATCGGCATTTTATTCATGTTCTTCATCATCCCCCGCATCTGTTCAAACTGTTTCATAAAATTGTTCACTTCCTGTATGTCTTTACCGGCTCCTTTGGCAATGCGTTTCTTCCGGCTTGAGTCAATCAGGTCAGGGTCAGCTCTTTCAGCCGGTGTCATCGAATTGATCATGGCTTCAATGCCTTTGAATGAATCTTCTTTAATATCCACATTTTTTAATTGCTTGCCCATCCCCGGTATCATACCCATCAGGTCCTTCATATTTCCCATCTTCTTGATCTGCTCCAGCTGCATTTTGAAATCAGCAAAATCAAATTTGTTCTTGCGGATCTTTGCTTCTAATTTTTTTGCTTCAGCTTCATCAAATTGCTCTTGTGCTTTTTCCACCAAACTGGTGATATCACCCATCCCAAGGATCCGCTGTGCCATCCTGGCCGGGTAGAACACATCGAGGGTATCCATTTTTTCACCGCTGCTGGTAAACTTAATGGGTTTGTTGACGGTGTATTTAATGGAGAGCGCAGCACCGCCTTTTGTATCACCGTCTAATTTGGTCAGCACCACACCGGTGAAATCCAGCCGGTCATTGAATGATTTGGCCGTATTCACGGCATCCTGCCCGGTCATGCTGTCCACCACGAATAATATTTCCTGCGGATGGACCGCATTCTTTACTGCAGCCACTTCATTCATCATCATTTCATCAATGGCCAGGCGGCCGGCCGTATCGATGATGACCACATTTTTATTTTTACTCCTCGCTTCCTTCACCGCATTTTGCGCAATGGATACTGCATCTTTATTCTCTTCCTCGATATGTACATCCACCCCGGTCTGTTCACCCAGCACACGCAATTGTTCCATCGCAGCGGGACGATAGATATCAGCCGCAACCAGCATGGGAGAAAGGCCTTTTTTAGTTTTCAGGTAATGGGCCAGTTTACCGCTGAAAGTGGTTTTACCGCTACCCTGCAAACCGGCGATCAGTATGACAGCAGGATTGCCTTTTGCATTAAAAACGGATTCCTGTCCGCCCATCAGTTCCGTGAGTTCATCATTCACAATTTTCACCATCAACTGGCCGGGCGAAATGGCATTGATCACCTTTTCACCCATGGCCTTGTCCTTCACTTTGTCCGTAAATTCTTTGGCGATCTTATAATTCACATCCGCATCCACCAGCGCCCGGCGGATATCTTTAACCGTAGCGGCAATATTTATTTCCGTGATACGACCCTGGCCTTTTAAATTCTTAAAGGCGCTTTCTAATTTTTCCTGCAGGTTGTTAAACATATAACACGGATTAGAAGATTATTAATGGATTACCCGGATTAGTTGGTTACTGTATGAATAAATCGTTTAAAAAACAAGCTGGGTGTTCCAAAGTTCAGTAATAGACCAACTTCTATTTTAAAAACACGCAGATAATTAAGAATCTGGTTCACTTCGGCATTATCCATTTCTTTCAGGGCTTTTAATTCGAGCAGTACAATGTCTTCAACTAATAAATCAAGCCTTCTTTTGTGAATAACTTTCCCTTCATAAATAATATCCCTAACTATTTCTTCTTTACAGGAGATACCAATTTTATTTAATTCTATAATCAAAGCCCTTTTATAAACTACTTCAGGGAATCCAGGGCCAAAATGGCGATGCACCTTCATGGCACAGCCAATGATTTTTTCAGTAAGCTCATGATATTTTAAATCTTGTAATGCCATGTTTGATCAAAAAAAGAATGTAACCACGAGGTTACATTCTTTTTGATTTTTGGCAAAGATAAAGTAAAGTAGTGTAGAGTTTATTTCAGTGAAATCCTTTTTAATCTTTTAATCCGTGATCAATAATCGAGGTAGGTTCTGAGCAATTTGCACCGGTTAGAGGCTTTTAATTTGGTAATGGCCTTATCCTTGATCTGCCTTACCCTTTCCCGGGTGAGGCTGAAACGGACACCGATATCTTCGAGGCTCATCGGGTGATCAACGCCTATTCCGAAGAAAAAACAGATCACTTCTTTCTGGCGTTCGGTCAATGCGGTCAATGAACGGTCGATCTCGGTTTTTAAAGATTCATTGTGAACCAGCAGGCCATCCGTCTTTTCCGCATTCTTATTTTCCATTACATCGATCAGTGTATTTTCTTCCCCTTCCGAAAGCGGGGAATCAACGCTTACATGACGCCCGTTGATACCAAGAGTGGCGGATACTTCCTCGATATCCATATCAAGGACCTCGGCCAGTTCCTCGGCTGTTGGTTCTCTTTCATATTGCTGTTCCAGCAGGGAAAAAGCCTTATGGATCCGGTTGGTGAGTCCAACCTTATTCAGCGGAAGGCGTACAATGCGGGATTGCTCGGCCAGCGACTGGAGAATGCTTTGGCGTATCCACCAGACGGCATAGGAAATAAATTTAAATCCGCGGGTTTCATCAAAACGCTGGGCAGCTTTGATCAGTCCTACATTTCCTTCATTGATCAGGTCCGGGAGCGAGAGTCCCTGGTTCTGGTATTGTTTGGCCACCGATACCACGAAACGAAGATTGGCCTTGGTCAGGCGATCCAACGATTTCTGGCATCCCTGTTTGATCAGGGTGGCTAACCTGACTTCTTCTTCCGGGGAAATGAGTTCGACCTTGCCGATCTCCTGAAGGTACTTTTCTAAGCTTTGGGATTCACGATTCGTA
>CAZQGZ010000278.1:0-2914 GCA_964592935.1 uncultured Chitinophaga sp.
GTCATTGGCATCAATTTCAATGTTATTGAAACGCGTACCCGGAATGCCGTCCACATTAATTTTATAGGCCGAACTGCTGCCACCCATTAATTGTATGGAACTAAGGCGCAGCTTTTGGTTATTTTCATTGATGATCCTGAATGTTTGGTAGATCGAGCCGGCTGTGGTGAATACCGTATCATATTTTAAGGTATCGGCTGTGATCGTAAGTCTTGCATCCGGAGACGTGATAAACGAATCTTTCCGGCAGGAAAAGAAAATTAATAATACAGAAATGATAAATGATCCCGGCTTCTTCATTACTATCAAAAATATAACTAAGAGTTGAAAGAGGAAAAAATACAATGTGCAAAGAGTTTAATGGAGTAAAAGAGGGTATAAGAAACATTTTAAATGGCTCTTTTTCTCCTTTCCCCTTTTTTCTCTTAGCTAAATTCTTGAAGCCATACAAAGTGTCGCCACGCTTAAACAGATTCCTTCTGCTTTCAGCAATTCATGTCCGCAGGCTTCCAGGGTGGCGCCGGTTGTTATCACATCATCAACCAGTAGAATATGTTTGTGGCTTATGGATGCCGGGTTGGACAGCACAAATTTTCCTTCCATATTTTTCCACCGCTCTATTCTCCCTTTTTTTGTTTGTGTTTCTGTGTGCTGCGGGCGGGTGATCACCTTATCCATGACGGGAATATTCATGGCTATTGACATGCCCTCACATAGCACGTTGGCCTGGTTGTATCCTCTCCTTTTTTCCCTGGCCGGGAAAAGAGGAAGAGGTACCAGGACATCTGCCTCAAATCGGCCTGAATTTTTTATCTGTTCTCCCATCATCTTTCCCAATTGCAATCCCAGTTCTCTATTTCTTCTATATTTAAACTGGTGCATCAGGTGCTGCATCAGGGATTCTTTGGTGAAATAGAACTGGGCGGTAGCCCCGACCAGCGGCAGGCGCCCCCAAAATATTTTCTCAACCGGGTTCTCCGGGTGTAATTCAAACCGGGTTTCGGGCAGGGAACTGATACAACGCATACACAAAGCACTTGTTTCATTCAAAATATCGCGTCCGCAACCGGCGCACAGATGCGGAAACAACAGGTGAAGAAATGAATCTTTTATTTCTTTCAAGTGAATCATAAGAATGCAAGCGGAATTTCTCCGGTATGAATTTACAAATTAAATAACACCCTTTTTGTAGTTGGAACATATTTTCCTCTGCCCGGAGGCTTCGAATGAAACAAAACGATTGGGCCGGGATCGGATGTGTTCAAAAAAGGAACTTATATACCTCTTCCACTTGTCCCATCATGACTATTTCAATATTGAATTTCTGCTTGGCTAATCCTTTTTGACCTTGCCTGCCGGCAGGCAGGTTGTATTTGGAAACAATGATCTTTTCAAAACCCAGCTTCTCAGCTTCTGCGATCCGCTGATCGATCCGGTTGACTGCTCTTATCTCTCCGCTTAAACCCACTTCACCGGCAAAACAAATCTGTTGCGGCAGCGGTACATCTTCATAGGAAGAAAGTAAAGCGCATATTACTGCAAGGTCAATGGATGGGTCTTCCACTTTAAGGCCCCCGGCAATATTCAAAAACACATCCTTCATGCCAAAATGAAATCCACCCCGTTTTTCCAGTACGGCTAATAATAATTGTATGCGCCGCAGATCAAAACCACTGACGGTACGCTGGGGTGTGCCATAAACCGATTGGGTTACCAATGCCTGTACTTCGATCAATAAAGGACGCAGGCCTTCCATTGTTGCGGCAATGGCAATACCGCTTAAATGTTCTTCTTTCTGGGTGATTAATATTTCACTGGGATTAAGAACGCCTCTCATTCCTTCATCGGTCATTTCATAAATGCCCAATTCGGAAGTACTTCCAAAACGGTTCTTGAGTGTTCGTAAAATTCGATAGGCATAATGACGGTCTCCTTCAAACTGCAGGACCGTGTCCACCATATGTTCCAGTATCTTGGGTCCTGCTATGCTTCCGTCCTTGGTGATATGCCCGATGAGAAAGACGGGAGTGTTTGTTTCTTTGGCAAACCGCTGAAATTCTGCAGCACATTCCCTGATCTGGGATACACTGCCCGGGGAAGAATCAATAAACGAAGTGTGCAGTGTTTGTATTGAATCAACTATAACCAATTGTGGCCTGAGTTTTTTTATTTCCTGGAAAATGGTTTGAGTGGATGTTTCTGTAAGCAGGTAAAAAAGATCGTTGCTTAATTGCAAACGATCGGCTCTCATTTTAATTTGTTGCTCGCTTTCCTCCCCGCTGATATACAGCACTGAAATACCTTTAAGCCATAAACCATTTTGCAAAAACAATGTTGATTTGCCGATGCCTGGTTCACCGGCCACCAGGACAAGACTTCCCGGAACTATACCTCCACCCAATACCCGGTTGAGTTCGGCATCCGTGGCCGGTAATCTTTTTTCCCCGCTGCTTTTTATTTCATGTAATGCGATAGTCCTGCTGCTTCTCTTTTCTTCATGGTAATCCTGCCAGTTGTTACCGTTTTTTGAATTCTCTTTTTGAAATATTTCCTCAACAAATGTGTTCCATTGATCACACGAAGGACATTGCCCCACCCATTTCACACTTTCATATCCGCAGTTTTGACAGAAAAAAGACTTCCTGATTTTACTCATACAATAAAATTAATTGATTGCAGCGGTCCCGGTACGATCGGGATTAAAATGTTTGAACAATGAATGATATGCCGGAAAAATTATTATTCAAATTCAATGATAAACAGGATCAGGAAAAGGGTGAGATGCAATATCTTTTTAACGGACGGTTATAAAAAGTAAAAAGGGCCAATCTGACGATTGACCCCCTTACTTACTAACCCATTAAATTCTATTGCTAAGTTACAATTATGCCCCACATTTCAAAATAAATTTTTG
>CAZQGZ010000279.1:0-2864 GCA_964592935.1 uncultured Chitinophaga sp.
GATTTCCAGTTTATGGTCATGGAAAAATACCTGAGCCAGGATAATGAGCTTCCCTTTTTTGAAAGAGTGATCATGAAATTCCATTTCTGGCTGAAAGAACACAGCCTGTCGGAAGAAAAAGGCTTTGGGCTTGACGTGGCGAATGTCACCGTTGAAAAATTCCCCTTGATCGTGGCGCCGGTGACAAACCTGAAACTAAAAAGAATAACCGAAGATTAGCTGAACGCCCAAACAAATTTTCATTTCCCGTTTGCTGCCTTTACATTTGTTTTTAATTTTTCCGGTCCTGACAAATGAAATGATACGGGACTGAACATATGTCTGTTAATACAAAAAATGTTTCCCCGCTTGGAGTATTGGTTGCATTAGGCATCATATTCGGCGACATAGGAACATCCCCCCTTTATGTATTCAATGCCATCATCGGTACAAAAGTAATAACTGAACAACTGATCATTGGCAGTCTTTCCTGTATCATCTGGACGCTCACCATCCAGACTACTATTAAATATGTGCTGCTGACCCTGATAGCCGACAACAAAGGTGAAGGCGGAATTTTTTCCCTCTACGCACTGGTGAGAAGGAGAAAAAAATGGCTGGTATTGGCAGCCATTATCGGCGGCGCTGCATTGATAGCTGACGGAATGATCACCCCGCCGGTTACCATTACATCTGCCATTGAAGGATTAAAGCAGATTCCATCACTCAGTCATATCAGTACCTGGACCATTGTCTATATTGTACTTGGCATCATAACAATTCTTTTTATGATGCAACAATTCGGCACCGGTTCCATCGGGAAATTTTTCGGACCCATTATGACCATCTGGTTCTTTATGCTCGCTGCCATGGGCATGTTGCATTTTTTTGACGACCTTGAAATTTTTAAAGCGCTAAATCCCTATCATGCCATTGAATTATTAACGAATTACCCTCACGGTTTCTGGATATTGGGTGCCGTTTTTCTATGTACCACGGGTGCAGAAGCTTTATACAGCGATCTGGGCCACTGCGGTAAAGGCAACATTCGCGTCTCCTGGATTTTTGTAAAAACCTGTCTTATTCTCAACTATGTCGGGCAGGGAGCCTGGTTGCTTGCCAATTATAACGGACAGCATTATGATTCAACACTAATAAATCCCTTTTATGGTCTGATGCCCGATTGGTTCCGGATGTCGGGTGTGGTTATTGCAACTGCTGCAGCCATCATTGCAAGCCAGGCACTCATATCGGGGTCTTATACCCTGGTAGGTGAAGCCATGCGGCTGAACCTCTGGCCAAAACTAAAGATCAATTATCCATCTGAAGAAAGAGGCCAATTGTACATACCCGGCGTTAATATGCTGTTGTTTGCAGGTTGTGTGGGTATTGTACTTTATTTCAGGGAATCGAAACAAATGGAAGCAGCATACGGCCTGGCCATTACATTGTGCATGATCGCCACATCAATCTTATTTGCAAATTACCTGGTCCTGCGAAGGGTTAAACCAATATATATTCACATTTACCTCATCGTCTATTTCTGCATCGAAGGCGCATTTCTTGTTGCCAACCTGAAAAAATTTCCGCATGGCGGTTATGTTGCTCTTCTTGTTGGCGGTATTTTGTTTTTGATCATGTATGTCTGGTACAGGGCAAGAAAAATAAAAAACCGTTATGTGGAGTTTGTCCGTCTTGATCATTATATTCCGAAGATCCAGGAACTGAGTAATGACAAATCAGTACCCAAGTATTCCACCCACCTCGTTTACCTGACCAGTGCTGACAATCCTAAAGAAATCGAACATAAGATCATTTATTCCATATTAAGCAAGAAACCCAAAAGAGCCGATATCTACTGGCTGGTGCATGTAGACACACTGGATGATCCCTATACCTGTGACTACCGGGTAGAACATATCATACCCAATGATATTATCCGGGTGGATTTTAAACTGGGGTTCCGGAGACAACCCCGGGTCAATTTATTATTTCAACAAGTGGTTGAAGAACTGGCTGCAAAAAGAGAGATCAATATCTCCACCCGGTATGAAACCATGGAAAAAAACAGGGCCACCGGCGACTTCCATTTCATCGTCATGGAAAAATACCTGAGCCAGGACAACGAACTTCCCTTTTTTGAGAGAATCATTATGAAGCTTTATTTCTGGATCAAAAATATAAGTCTTTCAGAAGAGAAAGGATTCAGCCTGGACCAGAGCAATGTGACCGTCGAAAAATTCCCTCTTATTATTGGTGAAGTGACCCGCATGCCGCTCAGGAGGCTGGGTGAATAGATTATAAATTATTGCTTATACATGCCACCATACTGCTGGCATTCTATACGCCGGGTCCATACATCACGACAATAATCAATAATATTGTATCGAGTTATAAACCAACAACCCTTTGCCAACCTTCATCTGGTATATCATTATTGGCATTGCCATACTTTCCATCCTGGCGTATTTCCTGCAGGAAAAATTTATTTTCAAACCGGAAAAATTAAAACAGGATTTCCAGTTTAAGTACGATGTACCCTTCCGGGAATATTTTTTTGATATTGAACCGGGTGTCCGGATCAATGGTCTTCATTTTCACCGGGAAAACCCCAAAGGGCTTATCCTTTATTTTCATGGCAACACGAGAAGTATTAAAGGCTGGGCCCGCTATGCCCGGGATTTTTACCGTTATGATTATGATGTGGTCTTACTGGATTACAGGGGTTTTGGAAAAAGCACCGGCAAACGAAGTGAGAAAGAAATGCTCAATGACATGCAGTTCATTTACGGGAAACTCAAAGATGAATATGGCGAAGACCACCTGATCGTTTATGGCCGGAGCATGGGCAGCGGCTTTGCCACCAAACTGGCCTGCGATAATAA
>CAZQGZ010000280.1:0-2833 GCA_964592935.1 uncultured Chitinophaga sp.
TCCAGTATATGGCTTGCAGCAAACCTGTCATTGCATCCCCGGTTGGCCTCAATAAGATTATTTTAACCCGCAGCAAAGCAGGTATTGCGGCAAGCGGGGAAGCAGACTGGCTTCAGGCCATGCATGTCTTTAAGAATGACCCGGCATGTTATGATGCGCATGCAAAAAATGGAAGACCTTTTGTTGAAGAAAATTATTCCTGCAGTAAATGGGCAGTAATTATAAACAGTCATTTTAAAGAATTATGTTCCGGAAAAAATAAGACGAAAACCGTATATCAATAAATAATAACTTCTGCCTGATTCCAACCATATCGTTCTGATTTGCTCTTACCTCAATGCCTTTGGCGGCTATGAAAAGATCATGGCCAATACGGCCAATCTTTTTGCTAAAAACGGGGAGCAGGTCACATTGATCATACTGGCAGAGTCCGCAGACTCATTTTTTCCCATTCATGAAAAAGTAAAAATCATCCGGCTTCCATTGCATTTCGGGATTACAAAAAAAGGGAATATGATCAGCCGGAAAATCAAAATGCTCCTGGATTTGAGAACTTTAAAAAAAACATTAAAGAAAATAAACCCGGGCGTGGTTATAGCCACAGAATATCCTTATGCCATTGCTTCCGTTCTCTGCAGGCCCTCCCAGGAAACCAGGGTCGTTTCCTGGGAACATACGCATTACAGTGTAAATATTAAAAACAGGTTCTGGACAAAATTATTCCGGCACACTTACCCCAAACTGGATCAAATAATTTGCCTGAATGAAGATGAAAAAAAATTATTCGGGCCGTTGAATGATAAGATAACGGTCATACCAAACTTTATTGAAAGTTCTTCCCATATCTCGGGATTAACTTTCAAAAACATTCTTACGGTTGCCCGCCTGGTACCCATAAAAGGAATTCCGGATTTATTGCAGGCGGCAAAAACCGTTTTACACTCAAACCCGGACTGGCAATGGAAAATAATCGGTGAAGGTGAATTAAAAAATGAAGTAACCCGTTTTATTGAAAAGGAAGGACTTCAAAACAAACTCATCCTGCAGCAGCCGGTTGACCAGGATATCCATTCAGAATATCAAAATGCCTCGTTGCTGGTGATGACATCCAAAAACGAATGTTTCCCGATGGTCTTGCTCGAAGCATTGAGTCATGGCCTCCCCTGCATCGCTTTTGATTGTGATACCGGGCCACGACATATCATCAGGCATAGCGGGGATGGATTACTGGTTGAGAAGGAAAACACAGTTAAACTGGCTGAAGCGATTGTTTCATTGATCAATCACGAAGAGCTAAGAAAAAAAATGGGAGCTTCTGCATTAAGAAACATACAGCGTTTTTCACCGGAACTGATTTTCCGGCTTTGGAAGAAAGAAGTGCTTACTTAATAACCAACCTCCCGGTAAAATCAAGCCGGTTCAAAAACACGGGTTCCTTATCTGCAAAATATTCATCTACTGCTTTCTTAGCTCCCTGCCATGCCCCATAATCATCAATAATGAGTATTCCGCCCCTTTCGAGCAGGGGATATAAATGAATCAACTCATGTTTGGTAGATTCATACCAATCTGTATCGAGCCGCAATAAAGCAAGTTTGCCGGGCAACATACCCGGAATGGTTTCTTCAACCTTCCCTTTGATGAAAATAAAATTTTCTGCCGGGTAACCGGTAGATGCCATATTGACTTTTACTTCTTCCAGCGATGAAAGACACCAGTTATTTAACTGGTCATCCCGCCTGTGTTTTTCCCATTCCGCTTTTTCCCAATCCCCATCGTTTTCACCCGGCTTTGGCATCCCTTCAAACGAATCATAGAGATAAATTTTTCTGTCGCTGATCCCAGCTTTCAGCAACAGATGGCCGATCAGCATGACAGAACCACCTTTCCATACACCACATTCAGCAAAGTCACCCATTATTCCATTCCGGATGATATATTGAACAGCCTGGTATAAGGCATAACATCTTTCCGGTTCCACAATAGTAAATGCTCTTATTTTGGAATAGACTTCCTGGAAATCCTGATCAGCCTCAATATCCTTCATGGTATGAAAGCTTGACCCGGTTTTTTTTACCCGGCTTAGTTTTAATCCAAGCAGCCCCAGGGGATAGTTGATGATCTTTGATAATTTCGGCATATACAGAACTAAAATACGATATTGATACAATAAAAAAGGCATCAAAACTTTGATGCCGGCACCTTGTATTGACTATCGACTAACGACTTTCTTAATCATCCAGCTTCAGCACCGCCAGGAAAGCTTCCTGCGGCACTTCCACATTCCCGATCTGCCGCATCCGTTTCTTACCTTCTTTCTGTTTCTCTAAAAGTTTACGTTTACGGCTGATATCACCGCCATAACATTTAGCCGTAACATCCTTGCGCATCGCTGAAATATTTTCCCTGGCTACTACTTTGGCGCCGATGGCAGCCTGTATGGCGATCTGGAATTGTTGCCTGGGTACCAGTTCCTTCAGCTTCTCGCATAATTTTCTTCCGAATTCCTGTGAACGGCTGCGGTGGATCAGGGCGCTTAAAGCATCCACCTTATCGCCATTCAGTAAAATATCCATTTTCACAATATCCGCTTCCCGGTAACCGATGGGATGATAATCGAAGGAAGCGTATCCCCTGGTTTGTGATTTTAATTTATCATAAAAATCAAATACAATTTCGGTCAATGGCATTTCAAATAAAAGTTCCACTCTGGTTGGTGTCAGGTAACTCTGGTTCATTAAAATCCCCCGCTTGCCCAAACAAAGCGTCATGATATTACCGATGTATTCCGGCTTGGTGATGATCTGTGCTTTGATAAAAGGCTCATCTATAT
>CAZQGZ010000281.1:0-2788 GCA_964592935.1 uncultured Chitinophaga sp.
GACAGCTTCTTTTATTTTTTATGAGAAGGATAAATTGCATTAAACATAATTTATGCCACAAGATACATTAGTAGTAAAAAGCATCATCCCCATCCACGCCCCTGCCTCAAAAGTCTGGGATGCCCTCGTCAATCCTGAACAGACAAAAAAATATATGTTCGGCTGCGAAACGGTTTCTGACTGGCAGCCGGGAAGCCCGTTATTGTGGAAAGGTGTATATGAAGGAAAAGAAATGGTTTTTGTAAAAGGTATTGTTGCGGAGATCCGTCCTCCTTTATTTTTAAAATACACCGTGATAGACCCGAATGCAGCGATGGAAGATATTCCCGGAAATTACCTGAATGTTACTTACCAACTGGAAGAACTGGATGGAATAACCACACTCACCGTATTACAGGATGGTTTTGAAACCGCCGCCGACGGGGAGAAAAGATATAAGGAAACATATAATAACGGTGAAGGATGGAACCCCATCCTGGTGCAGATAAAAAAATTAGTGGAAGAAGAAAATAATGCCTGATTATTTGCCCGCAGATATTCGCGGAAATTATCTGCATTTATCCGGGATAAATCTGCGGAGTCAGCAGGGAAAATTTTTCAAAAAATATCTTGCCTGGGTCAATAACAACTATTTTCCCCCATTTAAATCTTTACTTTTGCCTGCCCCAACCCGAAGGTTGCAGGCGCACCGCAGTCACATGATACAACAATCCAATAAAATCATCATCATAGCCGCTCCTTCCGGTGCGGGTAAAACTTCCGTAACAAGGCATTTGCTGAAAGCATTGCCTGACCGGCTTTCCTTCTCCGTATCCTGCGCCACCCGGTCGCCACGCAATAATGAAAAAGACGGGGTGGATTATTATTTTATTTCCGTGGAAGAATTTAAAAATAAGATCAACCGGGATGAATTTGCCGAATGGGAAATGGTGTATGCCGGTAAATATTACGGTACATTGAAAAGTGAATTGCAGCGGATCTGGCATCTTCATAAAGCTCCGCTGCTCGATGTGGATGTAAAAGGCGGCATTCATATCCAGCAGATCTATCCCGGTAATTCCCTTTCTCTTTTTATCGAGCCTCCTTCCCTCGAAGAACTCCGTCGCAGGCTGGAAGCAAGAGGCACGGAAACACCCGAATCGCTGCAGGCCAGGATCAATAAAGCCTCTTATGAACTTTCCTTAAAAGATCATTTCGACCGCATCATCATGAATGATAACCTGGAAAGGGCCTGCATGGAAGCTGAAAAAGCAGTTCAATCTTTCCTGGCAAATGTTGAATAGGGAGTGGGAAGTGGCGAGTGGCAAGTAGGGGTTTACGTTATTTCATCACGCTGACTTTCTGATTCACCAAATACATAAAACATTAAGCAAAAATAATTTTTACCAGGATCCCATTACCCACTAGCCACTAGCTACTCCCCACTCCCCTCTGAATACTCATTATCTTTACAATATGATTGACTGGAAAACGATCTTATTCTTTATCCTCACGCTCGGCTTGATGGGCTTTTTCGCCGGCATTGAAATGGCTTTTTACAGCGCCAGCCGTCTTTCTGTAGAAATAAAAAAGAAACAGGGAGGCATGACCTCCCAGATCCTTTTGCGTTTTTTTCATTCACCGGTAAAATTTCTCGGCACCACGCTGATCGGTTATACCATCTTCCTTGTAGTACTCGGTTTACAGTTCAGTCATGTGATGCACCCGATCTGGAATTACCTGCACATCGGTTCAGAGTGGGTGCATTCAATACTGGAAATTGCCCTGACAACTCTCATAGTGCTGGTATTTGCCGAGTTTATTCCCCGGGCCTGGTTCAGGGCAAAGAGCAACAGGATGCTGAATCTTTTTGCATGGGTCACCGATGTATTTTATAAGATGTTCCAGCCTGTTGCCACCGGTCTTATCGATCTTTCGGAATGGATATTAAAATATGTGATCAATATCCGGTATGATAAGAACAAGGAACCTCTGCTGCGCAGCGATCTGAAACACCTTTTCCAACCCCGGGAAGAAGATGAACAACTTGAACGCAACACACAATTGATGGAAAATGCGCAGGAACTGCCCCATGTAAAGATCCGGCAGTGTCTCGTACCGCGAAAAGAGATCATTGGTGTTGATACCCGGTCCACGATGGAGGAAGTGAAGAAAAAATTTGTGGAGACCAAGCTCAGCAAGCTGGTGGTGTATGAAAATAATATTGATCATATCAAAGGTTATATCCACCAGCTCGATCTTTTCAAAAGCCCGGTTTCCCTGGCGGCTGTACTCTTACCCATCCCCGCGGTACCCGAAAGCATGAGTGCAACGGACCTGATCGGCAAATTCAGAAAAGAAAGGAAAAGTATTGCCTGGGTGGTGGATGAGTTTGGCGGCACGGCAGGAATCATAACCATGGAAGATGTGCTGGAAGAATTGTTTGGCGAGATACAGGATGAATATGATACAGAAGAATTCGTGGAAAAAAAAGGGGCGGACAACGAATATATTTTTTCCGGCCGGATGGAACTGGATTACCTGGAAGAAAAATATGATTTTGATTTTGGCGATGATGAATCCGAAACCCTTTCCGGGTATATCATTAATTATTACGAGACCATCCCCTCCCAGAAAGAACGTATCATTATTGACGATTACGAGTTTGAGATCCTGCAGGTGAGTGATACCAGGATCGAGCTGGTGAAGATGAAAAAGCTGAAGTGAGAGAGAAGCTGTTAGCTAATAGCTGTTAGCTGTTAGCTTGACCCCGATTTTTTAAAGTCTCTAATTGCATGGAACATTAATC
>CAZQGZ010000282.1:0-2785 GCA_964592935.1 uncultured Chitinophaga sp.
GATGGGGCCTGGATGAGATACAGGCCAAAGCCATTTTGGAATTGCGCTTACAGAGGCTGACAGGCATGGAAAGAGAGAAGATCAAGGAAGAATATGATGAACTGATGAAACTGATCGCTTACCTGAATGACCTGCTTTCCAATGAGGGAATGCGTTTTGAACTGATCAAAAAAGAATTGGCCGAGATCAAAGAAAAATTTGGCGATGCGAGAAGAACCGAGATCACTTACCTCGATGATGAAGTAAAGATCAAAGATCTCATCAAAGAAGAAGATGTCGTTATTACCATCTCTCATTTGGGATATATCAAGCGAACTCCTGCAGATGAATACCGCCAGCAACGGAGAGGCGGAAGGGGAGTGATGGGAGGAAAGACCCGGGAAGAAGATTATATCGAACATCTTTTTGTGGCATCCACCCATCACTCGATGTTATTCTTTACCGAAAAGGGCAGGGTGTATTGGCTGAATATCTGGGAAATACCGGAAGGGGAGAAGACGGGTAAAGGAAGAGCCATCCAAAATCTCGTGCAGTTGCCCCCGGATGATAAAGTGAGAGCAGTATTGGACGTAAAAGATCTGAAAGACGAAGAATTTGTGCGATCACATAACATTGTTTTGTGTACACGGAAAGGGATCATCAAGAAAACTGAACTGGAAGAATTCAGTCGTCCGCGCCAGACCGGGGTGAACGCGATCAACATTACGGAAGGAGATGAATTGCTCGAAGCAAAGATGACGGACGGATCCTGCGAGATCATGATGGCGGTAAAAAGCGGCCGTGCAATCCGTTTCTCGGAAGAAAAAGTAAGAGCAACCGGACGCGGGGCTATTGGGGTAGCTGGTATTGAAGCGGATGAACCGGGAGATGAAGTGGTAGGTATGATCTGTGTAAGCCAGGAGGAAAAAGCATCAAGAACAGTGTTGGTCGTCAGCGAACAGGGATTCGGAAAGCGAACTCCGGTGGATGAATACCGTTTCACGAACCGGGGAGGAAAAGGTGTAAAGACGATCAATGTGACAGAAAAAACCGGCAGCCTGGTGGGCATCCTGGATGTAGCAGAAAAAGAAGACCTCATGATCACCTGCAAGAGTGGTGTCACTATCCGTATGCCGGTCAGCGGTATCAGTGAACAGGGAAGGGCTACGCAGGGTGTAAAACTGATCCGGCTGGATGAAGGTGATGAAATTGCTGCCATTACCCGGATCGAAGACCAGGGGCAAAACGGGAATGGGGAAAACGGATCGAATGGAAATCATGGAAACGGGAACAGCAACGCAACCGGACCGGAGGAAATTCCATCTACCGGTGGTAGTTCAGAATAAACTTTAATTAATCATAAAAAATACAGATGAAAAAAATTCTTTTAATACTATCTGTCTGTTTGGCCGGATTTGTTGCAAAAGCTCAAAACTATGAGGCTATAAAAACAAATGTAATTCTTACCAAGCTTAAAACGGCAAAAGAAGATCTTGACAAAGCCATGGCAAATGCTAAATTTTCCGGTAAGCCGGAGGCTTATATTTTGAAAACCCTGGTGTATGCAACCTTATCCATGGACGAGGGTATTAAGAATACGGCTGAAGGGGACCAGTTGACGGAAGAAGCGGATGCCGCATTTAAGAAGTTTAAAGAAATGGATCCCACGATGGCATTATTCAATGACCCTGTTTATCAAAATGGCCCCGTGAATCTTTATTCGAGTTATTATTCTTCCGGCTATAATGATTATTCATCCAAGAAATGGGACCCTGGTTTTGCAAAATTGAAAAAAGCGGTTGTTTATTCTGACCTGCTGATCGAAAGAAAAGTACTGACCGCATCTGTGGATACCAATGTGCTGATCCTGGCCGGAATTACAGCCGAGAAAAGCAATCACAAGGATGATGCAGCCATTTATTATGGCCGTCTTGCTGATCAAAAAATAACCGGTGAAGGATTTGAAAGCGTATATCGTTTCCTGGTGAGCCATTATTTTGGAAAGAAAGATTATGTATCATTTGAAAAATATAAAGAAGCCGGGAAAGAATTATTCCCGAAAAGCGAGTTCTTCACCTTTGATAAAATAGATTTTGCAGTAGGGCTTGAAACCACGCTGGCCGGTAAGATTAAAGCGGTGGAAGAAGTACTTGCATCAGATCCCGATAATTTCAAGGCCAATGAATGGATGGGGGAGATCATTTACAGGGCCTTTAATCCGCTGAAAGATGATGTCCCGGAGGCCTTTGATACAGTTGCCTATGAACTTAAAATGATCAATGCATTCAATAAAGCGGCCGCGGCACAACCTGATTCAATTGATGCATTTTTGTATTTAGGGGATATTTATTATAGCAAGTCGGAAAAAATGAAGGAAATGAGGGCAGCGCATGCAGCCGACATGAAGCAAAGAACCAAGCCCGGAACTATGGCCTCCAAAGAAGATATTGCCAAAAGGGACCTTCTCGATAAACAATACGGAGAAGCGCTGGAATTGGAAAGGATCCCCTATGAAAAAGGGGCCGCCATTTTTGCATCAAAAACATCGCTGAGTATACGTGAAAAAGCACAGTATCGTAACCTGGCCGGGAAAATTGCAGATATTTATACATACAAAAAAGTACAGGCAAAGGGAAAACCTGATGCAGCAAAATATGAGGCAGAAGAGAAGAAGTGGAATGAAAAATATGATTCGATAAAGTAATAAATTCAGGGAAGGCCGCTTAGGCGGCTTTTCTTATTCATTGACTATTTAACATAATATACATTATAAGAAAAACTTTCATAATGTTTAAGACGGCCCCGG
>CAZQGZ010000283.1:0-2785 GCA_964592935.1 uncultured Chitinophaga sp.
ATGCATTATCTTTTTGCTCTTTGTTTTGCGAAGCAGTGAGCCTTCCTAATTTATCATAAAAGAAAGCGCTGGTATCTCCATCGGGGCTGTATTGCTGAAGCACCTGGTTCAGTGAATTATAATGATACGTAGTTACCAGCCGGTGTTCAGGCACCAAAACGCCTGAATTATTTTCAAAACTTTGTGCATCACCAAGTGCATTGCCCTGCAGGTTATAAATCCTTTCAAGCAGGTAGTAATAAGTACCGACATTCCATACACCTTCATTATATGTCTCCCAAAATACGAGTGCATCCCGGTTAGCGGGATTACCGCAATAATCAAAATAGTTTTGCCTGATCTCGGCTTGCGGTAAAGCTCTTTTATAAATACGCAGGTGTTTTATATATGAATCAGGCATTTTCGTCAACACACCCCGGCAGTAAGAAGCCCCTGTATAAAAGCCTACGTTAATACTGTTATCTATATTGCCCGTTACAAAACTGTTCCGGATATAAGTTACAGGGATGTCATTCCCATTGATATATATTTTCACACCGCTACCCGAATTAATGCGCTCCAATGCAATATGGAACCAGGTATTTGTTGATACAAGACCACTTAGGGGTAATGAATGTACTTCTACAACACCTGAAGTACCGGAGATACCTTCACCCATCAACAATTCCAGGCGGCCGTCAACAATATTTACACTATAACCCTTTTCAAAATAACCACCATACCCGTCGGCGCCTGACCAGTTATTGGAAAGTACCCCCTGATTTGAGAATGAACTTAGTTTGACCCAGCATTCAATAGTGAATGGTTGTGTCCCCGTATTTAATTGCGGAGTGCCGCTGCCATTTGGAAATGTTATGAACCCAAACGGGGAACCGAAGTGCATCGAATTTTTATTACTGCAATAATTATTATTACCAGAGATCCTGTATTGCTGCACCTGTGCGATATCGGAAGACCCCAGCAATTGTACTCCTTCCGGCGGAACAGTTTTTACCAGGTTCCCGCTTTGGTCATAATAATAAAGGGTATAATGATATTCATACAGGCTGGCCGTCAAAGTTAGCAGAGGTTGAGAATTCATGCACTTCGTGGTCCATGCTTCCTGGAAATCCCTACGGACAGAATCAATGTATGCAATATAAACACTGGTGGCATTGCTGAGGGCGTTGGCAAAAAGTTCCCGGGTGCAACCATTAGGATCTCTTTCAAATTCAGGCATCATTTGTTCGTTGCAAAGCAGGCTGGTGGTATCGCCCGGGTGAGTATTGCAACTATCAAGGAAATTCCGGTACTTTTCAAAACTTAGTGAAAAGCCGAGGTGATGATTGAAAAAATTAGTGAACAGTAGTTCATAATCGTCATAGGTGGAATCAATACCAGGGAATTTACTTTCAAATGCCGCCAGAGTGGCATCGAGGGAATCACACTGAAGACAATTACCAGAAAGAGGATCCAAAATAATGGGGAGAACGATATCATTCTTCAATATATAATTGCAGTTGGTACAACTGTTCAGCAAGTCATCAAGCTCGAGAGAATCGAGCGGGTAAGCATTGCCATAGGTGGTAAGAAGGTAGCTGTGAAAAGATCCGCTGTAACCAGAGTTGTTATATTCATCATGCCGCTGGCTTAGTTTGGCACAGATCGCAGAATCGGTTTCTGTGATCTGCCGCTCCATATACACTGTTTGCCTGTCATAGGGATAAGGCTGTGAAAGAAGCTCCTGGGTGCAGGAGTCATTCGGGGCCGGCGACCCAATGATGGCAGTAATAGCTTCTTCAAAACTGTGATAGGTAGCAGATATGGAATTCGGAATGGATGAAGTTCCATAAGGATTACCAATTGAACATCCCTTCGAACATATTTCAACCAATGCAGCTCTTAATGCCGTCGAATCAGAAGAGCTCATATTATTACAACGCCGTAATATGTTCATCCAAATATCCGCCTGCGCATCACAATTTTCATGGCATTGCTGGAGTATCTGTTCTTCCTTTTCTTCTGCTTCCTGTTGTGGATTTGTACCGTTTATTTGCTCCATCAGTTCATCGATATTTACATATTCCGCATATCGCCGGATCTTGTTCCGGTAAAGTGTATCAGATCCGCTGGTTTCACAGTGAGATGGATAACTGGTGTCGCCGCACACACCAGCGCCACCGGGACAAGTGGAATCCTTAACGCAGACCCAAACATTGGTATAACGGCATACCGACGAAACTCCGGTATGAAGCACAAATTCATTATAAAA
Source organism: uncultured Chitinophaga sp. (assembly GCA_964592935.1). Classification (GTDB taxonomy): domain Bacteria; phylum Bacteroidota; class Bacteroidia; order Chitinophagales; family Chitinophagaceae; genus JJ008. The sequence goes on from CAZQGZ010000283.1 coordinate 2,252, forward strand.
GCGGCAGCCGTCATAACCCGGGGGGACTGCAGTTGGTGAAATAAAAGGGGATCCGTATTCGATATAAAAAGAAATACTGTCCCTGTCGAAGGGATTGTAAACTCCGCCATCACAGACATTATTGACGCACAGACTGTCAATAAATGGCTCCCAGACGGAAGTATCACAGTTCATGGCAGAATCACAGCTAAAATAACTGCAGATTGTTTCTGTAACCGTGGAAGGACTGGTACTACCAATAGTACTGTCCGCGAGAGATATCGATATACTGTCTGAAGACCAGCTTAACGAAGAAGTGGTAACGCCCGGCTCGGATGATGAAACGGATATAGTATCAAACCAGCATTCAGTAAAATGGTCCGGATCTGCCGAGGTCTTGAATATATAAATTTCTTCATCATCATTTCCGGGGTCTGGATTTAAATGACCAGCCAGAACAGAAGTATTACCGGGTGCCGGGGTTGTTTTCTCAATGATTCCATAGCCAAATGTTTTAGGGAACCAATTCCTGGTAGGAAAACTACCAGCGCTATT
>CAZQGZ010000284.1:0-2753 GCA_964592935.1 uncultured Chitinophaga sp.
AATCCGCTGCCGCTGACTGATGCAGAACTTGAGCTGATCCTGGCGCAATCCTGCTGATGGATGGTTGTCCAGACAAATCTTGTCCACAGGATCATGATGAGTGATGAGTCAGGAGTGAATGACCTCACTCATCACTCAATGTCATTGAATTAACGAAAAGTGCGTTGCACGTCAGCACGCATCGCTCGTCTATCAACCAGCTTACCTGCCGTGCGATGCAGCTTGGCGCGGGCTTATTTCAATGACATTGGACTCCTCACTCATCAAACCCGCGGCCTGGATAGAACTTTTCTAAAGACCTCGATGATCGACTCAATAACCTGGCCATCAACCTGAGCCGTTGTGATTAATGACAAATATCATAAGCTGTGGTATTGTGTGGAGCATGATACGGCACGGCTGAAATGTGGTTAGTTCATGTGGCAGATTTGTCGTATATTGTCGCCGTTACTGTTGTTTTAACCTGTTTGAGGAGCGTTATACGATGAAGATGTATGTTGGAAATCTGTCCCATGCCACAACCGACGAGGAATTGCGTGTGGCGTTTGCTGCCTTTGGCAGTGTAACTTCGGCCACCATCATTTTGGATCAGTTTAGCCAGAAATCGCGTGGTTTTGGTTTTGTGGAAATGCCACAAATGACCGAAGCCCTGGCCGCAATCCAGGCGCTAAATGGCCAGGAGTTGCAGGGCCGCCAGTTGACTGTGAATGAAGCCCGCCCACGAGCGGATCGGGGTAGTGATCGCGGTGGCGACCGATCCGGGGGACGAGATCGGCGCAGTGGTGGTGGGTATGGTGGGAATGGTGGCGGCAACCGCCGCGACAACCGCCGCTCCTGGTAGGATCCCACCGTATCCCCATTTGTTTGGCATAAAAGTTCGACTTCGCAAAGAAGTCGAACTTTTTTTATATTGCTGCGCTTTGGCGAACTTGGAACGCCTCCCGGAAGGTAACAAGCTGGCGCTGTTTTTCGTCCCACAGCGCCAATTGCACAGTCTTTAGGCTGTCCCAAATGGTAAGCTGGATCACGCGTTGGAGGATGGGATGTTGGTCATGACAGGCCTGCAACTTATAGTTGGGGATGCGCGGACTAAGGTGGTGAATATGGTGAAAGCCGATGTTGCCGGTAAACCACTGCAACAGGCGGGGTAGTTTATAATAGGAACTGCCATGCAGTGCCGCCAATGTCTACTCCCATTCCGGCGTATGCTCCCAGTAGGTGCGTTCAAATTGGTGCTGCACATAGAAAAGCCAGGTCCCCACACTGCCGGCAATGACCGTGATTGGCAATAAGATAGCCAGCACCGTGCCAAAACCGATGAGCGCACCTGCCGTAGTGATCCAACCAGTGAGGGCTAAATTGGTCCACCAGACCGAGGCGCGCTCGCCATGATGCCAGTTGGCCTGCGCACCAAGCGTTAAGCGTGACAGCACCACAAAATTGATGGTGGGGGCAATCCCAAAAAGAAAGAGTGGATGACGAAAAACGCGATAGGCGGCGCGTTTCCACCATGGGGCTTGCCAATATTCATCCACCGTCATCGTCCAAATATCACCTACGCCCCGCTTTTCTAACTCGGCGTGATGGGCATGGTGGATGGCGTGATTCTTGCGCCAGAATTTGTAAGGGATCATGGTAAATACACCGCAGATGGCCCCGACTGTGTCATTCAGGCGGCGGGTTTTGAAAAACGAGCCATGCCCACAATCATGTTGAATGATAAAGATGCGCACCAGGAAACCAGCGGCTGGTAGCGCCAATGAAAGGGTCAACCAATACCCTACTTGCAGGCTGAAATACATGGCAATCCAGCAGAGAAAAAGACCGCCAAAAGAGCTGATGATCTGTCCCACACTGAGCCGCATATCGGGCTGCTGATATTCGGCTACAAGGGTCTGCCAGCCCTGATATTCAGCCAAGGAAGGTCGTTTGTCATTCATTCGTTTGTTACCTTTTTTGAACAAAAAAAGCGAGCCACTCAACTAGTAAGTCCGAGTGGCTCGCTTACATGATTCGTGTGAAAACTTACAACATCTGTTGGGCCAGAAGCATAACCGACCTGCTACATTGCGTCAAATTAGGTATGAGCCTTTGTGGTTAGATGACTTTTGTCAGTCAACCAGGGGGATCGATAGTGCCCCACATACTCGTGCGGGCGTAAAAGGTAGTTCCCGTAGCCGCACGCCGCTGGCGTCAAAGACGGCGTTGGCAATGGCTGCCGGTGTGGGGTTTTGGCTGCCTTCGCCGCTGCCCAGGAAAGGCAGTTCAGGGCGATTGAGCAGCACCGTTTCAATGATCGGCGTTCCGGTAAAGCGCAAAATTGGGTAACTTTCCCAATCGCAGCTGGTGATCCCACTCGAATCAAAGCGAACCTCTTCCAACAGCGTCCAACTGGCGGCCTGTACAAAACCACCCTCAAGCTGGTTGCTCAACCCGTCGGGATTGACAACCTGGCCGGCATCGGCGGCAATGACAGCTCGCTCCAGGCGGATTTCCCCGCTGGCACGATCCACGTTTACTGCAACCGCAATCGCACAGTAACACTGAATGTTTTTATACTGCGCAAAAGCCAGGCCCCAGCCGCGTCCGTTGCCGGTTGGCCGGGTATGCGGTTGCCAACCAGCCTTGGCGGCTGCGGCGGTGATCACCGCTTTGGCCCGCTCGTCGCTCAGATGTTGCAAGCGAAAGGCGACCGGATCGACGCCGGCGGCCAGCGCCAATTCATCCATAAAGGATTCAATGGCAAAGATATT
>CAZQGZ010000285.1:0-2730 GCA_964592935.1 uncultured Chitinophaga sp.
GAAAGAATGTATTTGCCCGGACATTTACTTGTCAATAAAGACCACCCGCAGGTCATTGAAATTTGGAACAATGTATTTATACAATATAACAGGAAAAAAGACGGTAGTCTCGAGCCATTGACCGCCAAACATGTAGATACCGGAATGGGCCTGGAAAGATTGGTACGAGTGATCCAGGGAAAGAAAAGTAATTATGATACCGATTTGTTTACCGGAACAATTGCGGCGACAGAAAAAATAACCGGTAAGAAATATGATTATAGCGACAGGAAAGAGGCTGTAGCATTCCGTGTCATTGCAGATCATATCCGGGCGATCAGTTTTACCATTGCTGACGGGCAATTACCCTCGAATACCGGTGCTGGTTATGTCATCCGTCGTATCCTTCGTCGTGCCGTACGTTATTATTATTCTTATTTAGAGTATAAGCAACCATTGCTTACACAATTGGTTCCGGTTTTGGCAAAGCAATTTGAAAATATTTTTCCCGAATTGTTGAAGCAGCAGGATTTTGTCTGCAGGGTTGTGAAAGAAGAAGAAGAAGGATTTTTGAGAACATTGGATAAGGGCTTAAAAAGGATGGATGATATTATTATCTCGGCCAATGCGGGTCAAATTGATGGAAAAGACGCCTTTGATCTGTTCGATACGTATGGATTTCCTCTTGATCTGACCAGGCTTATTGCCGCAGAAAATAATTTGATCATCGATGAAAAAGGTTTTGAGGCGGAGATGAAAAAGCAAAAAGACCGCAGCCGGGCGGCTACCGCTGTCGATACAGAAGACTGGATCGTTTTGAATGAAGGCTCCAATAAATTCGTAGGATATGATTCTTTAGAATCAAAGGCGCAAATTTTAAAATACCGAAAAGTAAAAGCCAAAGGCAAAGAATCTTACCAACTTGTATTGGATACCACACCTTTTTATGCCGAGAGCGGTGGACAGGTGGGCGACCAGGGGCAATTAATAATTAATAATGAACAATTAATAATTACGGACACGAAGAAGGATAATGATTTAATTATCCATTTCGCAGAATCAATTCCTGCAGATCTGTCCGGGGAAATTATCGCCAGGGTAGATGCCACAAAAAGAAAGAATACGACCCTGCATCATTCGGCAACACACCTGCTTCACGCTGCATTAAGAACGGTATTGGGTACACATGTTGCCCAGAAAGGTTCGCTGGTCAATGATGAACATCTTCGTTTCGACTTTTCACATTTTGCGAAACTGACCGATGAAGAGATCCTCCGGGTGGAAACCATGGTGAATGAAAAGATCAGGGAGAATATTCCTGTAGTCATTAAAGAGATGCCAAGGGAAGAAGCGTTGAGATCGGGAGCTATGGCTTTATTTGGTGAGAAATACGGCGATGTCGTCCGTGTTGTAATAATAGATCCGGGTTATTCCATAGAATTATGCGGGGGCACACATGTTGGGGCTACCGGCGAATTGGGATTTTTTAAAATAACCAGCGAAACAGCCATTGCCGCCGGCGTGCGTCGTGTGGAAGCCGTATGCGGAAAACAGGCCGGAATATATATACAGGAACAGTTCAATTTGCTCACCAGTCTGCGGGCTGTTTTAAAAAATCCAAAAGATATACAGAAAGCAATAGAAAACCTGCAGGCAGAAAATGCTGAACTGAAGAAACATACAGAATCCATGGAAGCCAGGCAACTTGTTGGCGTCCGTAATGAATTACTGCAAAAAGACGAGATCATCAACGGGGTTAATTTTATCGGCGATATTATTGAAGTCCGCAATCCTGATTCGCTGAAAAAACTCTGCTTTGATCTGAAAAATCATCTTCGCGATCATGTCGCCGTTCTTTGTGTCAATATCGACGGGAAACCTTTTGTGGCGGTTGGGATCTCAGATACAGTGGTTGCAGCAAAAAACCTGGATGCCGGGAAAATTATTAAAGAAATTGTAGCCCCGTTGATAAAAGGAGGAGGTGGCGGACAGAAAACACTGGCAACAGCCGGGGGCCAGGATGCAGGTCAACTGCAACAGGTAATCGGGGCGGTAAAAAAATTATTATAAGCAGGTAAAGACCGAAAAGGAATCTGTTTTTTGTGTATATCGTTATAGAAACAGAAAGGTTATTGCTCCGCGCTTTTACGCCGGATGATGCACTGCTAATTTATGAACTGAACCTCGATCCGGAAGTTACCCGGTATACTCTTGATCCAATCAGGGATATTGACCATGCAAAACAGGTTCTTGAACAGGTTATATTGCCTCAATATGTTTTATACAGTCATGGTCGTTGGGCTGTTCACACCAAACCGGATATGAAGTTTATCGGCTGGTGCGGGTTAAAAGCGAGGCCTGAGCGGAATGAGATCGATCTCGGGTACCGTTTTTTCAAGGCTGCATGGGGTAAAGGATATGCCACTGAAGCGGCCGGGGCCTGTATCCGATATGGGTTTGATAAACTGCACCTGCGGCGTATCATTGGCAGGGCCATGCCGGAAAATAAAGTTTCCCTGAGGGTTTTGGAAAAATGCGGGATGATCCGGATCGGGGAAGAAATTGTGGATGGTCACCCGGCCATAACATATGCCATAGACAATCCGCTTATCCAATGATTTTACCTCTCAAAAATTAATGAGTTTTAACATTTCCGAAACATTTCGTATTTCAGAAAATGTCATTATATTTGACTACGAAATTCAACGTAGTTAATTCATAAAAAACAAACACATGAAACAAAATGGTATC
>CAZQGZ010000286.1:0-2696 GCA_964592935.1 uncultured Chitinophaga sp.
ACGGGCGGAATTATAAAAAGAACACACTCGCCGCCGTTTACCTGACCGTTCCCAAGATTGTGAACCTTAATTTCACGCCCAACCGGAACAAAGGATTTGGATTAAGCGCCGGTATCAGCGTGGGATACCTTTACAGCGCCCGCAACAAAACCGTTACTTCCGATGAAGGAAAGAAAAAAGCAAAGGATGATTTTGAACTGGAGAAATGGAAACTCTCTTATATCGCAGAATTGTCGCTCGGCCCTGTACGTTTTTACGGATCCTATGCCGCAAAGAATATGTACGAACGCGGGCTGGATATAACGCCGTATAATTTCGGGTTCCGGTTCAGTAACTGGTAACCTCACCCCCTTCCCCTCTCCGCTTTGTAGAGAGGGGTGAAGTAGATCCATCTTTTTGATCACATGTACCGGTGCTTCGGAGTACCGGTATTTTTATTTACTATTCATGATATTCTTTCTCGATCTGCAATGTATCATTTCTAAACGTCCCGTTAAATCACATCAGCACTCCAAAATAAAAAATCGTGGCATTACGTTTGACAATTGACGGTTACTGATTTGCCATGATACTTTGTTGCGGCCACCACGCACAGGTTACGAATGGCCTGTATGAAAACACTAAGCAATATGAAAAACTTTGTGCTGATGACATCCTTTTTCCTGGGAGGCAGCCTGGTGGCTTCGGTTCTGCATCCTGTTTCCCGCAACGGGTCGTTCAAAAGATCTTACCGGGGTATTGACGGACCGGTGGGAACGGTTTCCATTGTGATTGATAAATCAGATTATGAACTGAGTGTATTTGATGATGTGGGCTGGTATGCCACCTACCCCGTGGTGTTTGGAAACAACAGTCTTGCCGATAAAAAAATGCAGGGTGATAAAAACACACCCGAAGGTATCTTTCATATCAATGCCAAAAGAGTGCATGAGAAATGGTGCCGGTATTTGTCAATAGATTACCCCACAAAGGAAAGCTATGAAAAATTCAACCAGCGGAAGCAACGGGGAGAAATACCGGCTAATGCCAGCATCGGCGGCGGCATTGGCATTCATGGCACCTGGCCGCATGAAGATTTTGTGATCGACCGTTATAAGAACTGGACATTGGGTTGTATTTCGATGAAGAATGATGATGTAACGGAGGTTTACCAGTTCACTAACCCGGGGACAAAGGTCACGATAAGACCATAAGACTATTAATTATTTTGTCAAATGAGTTTTTATTTACTTTTTTTTCTTGACAAAAAAAAGTAATCCCGATTGTCATCGGGACAGGCGCCAAAAATCAAGGACAAAAGAATGGCTCCGCCCTTTTGTCCGGCCCACGCCCCCTTTTACCGACGAGCTTCGTCCTGCTATTTTTGCATACGTAATGAATGATGCAAGGTTACAGACTCCGCATCTTGTTATGCAAAAACCCCGGAGGCGCTATGTTCCGTCTTGAAGTTCTTAAAGTGCAATGTGTATTAAAGCAGGACGGAACAAGGCGCTGGTAGCTTCCCTTTATGCAATGATGTTAGAAAAAAATGTTTTCAATTGTTATAATTTAATCTGCTTCTATATTTTGATTATTAAAAATAATAATTGCAGTGGTATTTGCCTGTACTGATGAAGAATAATGATCTAGCGGAAGATTACCAGTTCACCAATCCCGGGACTTAGGTTACGATAAGACCATAAGTTCATTAATGAATATCCCGGAGAAATTGTTCCACTTCGGTTCTCCATTTCGCAGGATCGTTTTGTAATAATGATTCATGTCCGGCATGTTCATAGATCACCAGTTTTTTCTTCGTTGATGCTATGGCCTGGTACACTTCATCCGTTTCATTCCTCAAGGCAATATTATCCAGGGCGCCCCATTGCATCAGTACGGGACAATGGATCGCAGTAACGTAGTTTGATGTACGGTATTTAAACGTGGCAATGCCTCTTTCCACTCCCATCCAGAAATTAACAAAGAAGGCAAATGGTTTTTCAATGAATTTTTCAAATCCCATGGACCGCAACCTTGCCCGCAGGTGGCTTTGCATGGAGGCAAAAGGCATGTCGAGGAAAACGCCCGCAGGTTTCAGATCGAAATCTGAAATGGCCTTGGAAACCACAACGGCTCCCATGGAAACGCCGTAAAGAAAAATATTTTTTTCCCCCTCCCCCGCTACATGATCATAAGCCGCTTTTACTTCTTTGGATTCCCTGATCCCGATGGTGGTTGTATTTCCTCCGCTGTTGCCATGTGCCCGGAAATCAACCAGCATTACATGATATCCATGCAGGAGAAACTCACCGGCTTCAGCGATCATCATCCCCTTATTTCCCATGATCCCGTGAAAAAGGATCACGGTACCTTTTGCATTGGAATCGGTCCTTGCATACCAGGTATCAATGAAATTCGTATTCCCAATTGAAAGTTTTACCGTTTGATATGTAAAAGTGGGGAATGATGTAATGGCCGAACGGAATTGCCGGGGCCCGCTGAACAGGCGCCAGGTTTTGGTGATCAGATTTCCGGATGACCCGGAATTACCCGGTGAAGAGACATTATAAACATGAGTGAATTTATAAGCGTATAAGGCCGCGCTGATATTGAACAAAATGAATTGTACAAGCAAAACCCACAGGATCCAGCGGACAAAAGAAGGCAGTTTGCGCTTGCGGCTTTGTTTCTCCATCAGTTGGCCGGGTTAGTAATTA
>CAZQGZ010000287.1:0-2680 GCA_964592935.1 uncultured Chitinophaga sp.
TTTCTCTTCCGCTTTTAAGCGGTCCATTTCGGCGCCGGCCCTGGCAGCAAATATAGAAAGAATGGCGGTTTGATTTTTTTCGGATGTAACGGGTTCGGGGTCCACGGCAATGATATGCCCGATGACTTCACGGGTTACGGAACTATAAATGGGTACGCCGACATAGGATTCAATTCCTTTTTCTTTGGGAAAATGTTTCTGCACATCTTTTGCCATGAAGAAATCTTTTCCCTGCATAATGATTTCGCAGGGAATATCAGCCGTGGAATATTCGATATTATCCAGCACTTTTTCATGATCCACATAACATAACGTGCGCAGCATGGTTTTTTCTTCATTGGCGCATTCGGTTATCAGGGCATACCGCATGGATAATGTGAGGGTGATATGCCTGGCAAGTTCCAGCAGGAAATCCTTTCCGGTATAGGCGGATGTGGCTTCTGAAATAGCCAGCAGCAGGTCGCTTTCACCTATCGTTGAAGATGTTTTTTTCATAATCAGGTACCAGGTAACCTGAAAAATTTACTATAAAGATAATTAAACCGGGAATCTAGGCTATCCGGCCCAGGTATTTTGTCTGAAAACTGACAGAGACCGGAATATGGAAGTTCTGTCCATACAAGTTATCAGAATATGAAAAAAAAGGGTTTTTCATCATTCAATCAGGATATACCTGAAGCTTTATGAGATCCAGTACTCTTTATTTTTAATATCAAATGCAATCATCTTTTCGTACAGTTCACGCGGGGTGATGGAAAGGGCACCCGCCACATCATCATTCTGTTGGGATGACGTTAGCAGTAAAAGGATTTGTTGTTTTTGCCGGTTTAATTCATCCCTTACTTTCATCAATAGACGGCCTAAATTATTCTCTCCTGAATGATTACAAACTCCCCAGAATGTGTCATTCCAGGTATTGCCTTCGATCAGTTCCGCATCCCCGGTTGCCAGCAGCGCCCGGGTTAAAAAGGGATCCTTCCCACCGAATTTGATCGTCAGTATCTCTTCCATGACAACCAGCTTTTTTTCTATGGTCCACCCGGGATCAGGTTGAATCCTGTTTTTTTCGAAGAAATCTTTTGCTTGTGCGGGGGTATGACAATTTTTAATACTTGTTTTGATCTCAATGCTCTCCACTTTGGCAGCCTGGTAAGCATGCTCTGCCGTTGGATACAACATGTTTTGATACATTAAATAACAGGGCCAGAAATTGGAGAGGAAACGGTATTCTCCCCGGAATGCAGGAATTGTTTTCAAGCAACAAAATTTAAATGGTGCATCAATATTAATAAAGTTTATTTGTTTCCCGCACTTGCCTACCGGCAGGCAGGGATCACGCAGATCGAATACCCGCAGATTGCGCATATAATAGTGTATTAATCTGCGCAATCAGTGAGAAAATCTGCGGAATCTGCGGGAAAACATTACTTATTAAGAGCATCGACCTCCTTTCTGTACGGCGCCGAAGCCTGGGCGCCCGGTTTCGTTACGGATAATGAAGCGGCCTTACATGCGAATGCAGCCGCTTCAATCATATTTTTCCCTTCCGTGATCGCCACTGCCATCGCACCACAAAATACATCTCCGGCTGCCGTGGTATCTGTTGCAGCAACTTTCATGGCAGGAATATGCTTAATCATATTTTCATGTAATACCACAGCCCCTTCGGATCCCATCGTTATGATAACGGTCTTCACACCCTTTTTATGTAATGCACGGGCTGCATTTTCAGCCGTAATCATATCCGTTACTTTAATACCAGTAAGGATCTCTGCTTCCGTTTCGTTGGGTGTGAGGATGGAAATATTTTTCAGTAAGCTTTCGGGTAAACTCATTGCGGGGGCGGGGTTCAGCACAACCGGGATATTTTTTGCTGATGCGATGCCGGCAACAAATTCCACCGTTGCAACAGGTATCTCCAGCTGCATTAAAACAATGTCGGCTTTTTCGATGACCGGTATGGCATTGGCAAGATCACCGGGAACGAAAGTGGCATTGGCGCCGGGCGCAACAACAATGCAGTTCTCTGCATTTTTATCAACTGTTATTAAAGCAATGGCAGATGGCAGGTCAGGATGAGAAATAAGAAAATCAGTGTTGATGCCTTCTCTATTAAATATCTCAGCCGCCTTTTGCCCGAAAAAAATATCATTACCCGTTTTGCATATAAAAGTAACGTTCCCGTTGAGCCTGGCAGCAGCAACAGCCTGGTTGGCGCCTTTGCCACCGGGGTTCATAAAAAAAGTTCCTCCCAGAACCGTTTCACCCGGCGCCGGCAGGCGATCCGTTTTTATGACCATATCGGTCCCGGCGCTTCCGATGATGACTATTGATGGCTTCATGGACTGTGGAGTTTTTCTGATGCTGATCATTAACTGAAACAAATTAGGAAAAAAATTGAGGGAATATAATGTTGTTTGAGCATCTTGGAAAAACCTGGCAAAAAGGGAAATACTAAAAACTGCGAAAATACAGGATGACTTATAAATTTATGGATTGGTCAATCTAATACAAAACACAATTTTCAATTTCTTGCCTATCTAAACTTTTAACTTGAATATTGAGTGTTGACATATTGAGTCTTTATTTCCTTAATAAAAAAGCCTCCCAGCTTCGTTGAGAGGTCTTGTAGCCCGTACGGGATTATTGCATGATCCCCTTTCGCATTTGATTTACCCAA
>CAZQGZ010000288.1:0-2659 GCA_964592935.1 uncultured Chitinophaga sp.
CAGGCAACCAGGCCTGATGATTTCAAGATTGGGAAATCACTGACCGGCCTTGGTCACAGTTACCGCAAGTTGGGAAGTTACCCCCAATCATTATCAAATTATCAGAAAGCGATTGTTTACCTCCAGGCAGCTAATGATGATGAAACATTTTGCGAAGCCGCATTAGGTCTTGCCAAACTTTATAAACTGATGCAGCAACATGATTCTTCCGGTTATTTTGCCAAACAATCCCGGTCCGTTGCCAAAAAAGACGGTTTGCTTCCCCTGGAACTGGAAGCTGCGGAATTTCTTGTTGAACATTACAAGGAAGAAAGAAATATCGACAGTGCTTTTACATATATCAGTTATGTTCATAATCTGAATGATTCCTTAAACAATAAGAGCCGGATCCGGCAATTGCAGATCATTTCAAGCAATGAGCAATTCCGGCAAATGGAATTAAATGAAAGCAGGAGAATTGCCAAAATAGAACGTGCGCAACAATTACAGATGTTGCTGATCGCAATTTTTATTCCGGGACTTTTCCTGATCACTCTTTTGCTCAGCCGGGTAAAATTGCATATACAGGCAATCCGCCTGCTGGGTGTTCTTTCATTGTTGTTCTTTTTTGAATACCTCACTCTCCTGCTGCATCCCACTGTAGCCAAACTGACCCATCATACACCGGTTTATGAAATACTGATCTTTGTGGCCATAGCTGCCATATTGATCCCGGCACATCACCGGCTGGAACACTGGCTGATCCATAAACTGATCCAGCACCGGGTACACCATGCCGGTCATCATGAAAAGCAGGCGAATCCGGCAACTACGGACAAAAAAAATTCACCTGCCTGATTTTTCGCAATAATCTGTGAAAGTCCGGCAAGTGAATCAGGGTAATTACTTTCAATTCTTGTTCTACGTTCCGCCTTCAGTAGGTTTCCCCTTGGTGGTATCTTCTTTGGGAACTTCTTTATCCTTACCTTTTTTATTGCCGCAGGAAGCAGCAACAAAAGATACCAGGAATAGTCCGAGGATCACCCGGTAAACAGCTTTTGGCATTTTAAATCTCATAAGAAAATATTTTAGGCTATAAGAATACAACAAGAATTGAATAAAACCAAAAAAATATTTGTCCCTGAACCTCTTCGGTCATCCGTTGGTAAGGAGGATAATGGTTTAATCAATGGATCATGCAACCTGTTACAAACAAAAACAATCCTGTTCTGAAAATTATTCGATCCGTCTGGCAAAAAGATTTATTTTAGATAACCAAAAAAAAATATGAAGCCGGGAATTATATCCACAATCGTCCTGTTTTTGGCAGCTTGTTTTTCTACGAAAGCACAGGACATCTACAGCATACGATTCAGGTATCCCGGGGTATTGGACACAGCAACCTATAATGCTTTTTTTTCCGTTGCAGCAAATGGTACCGGCTTTATCCGGGTTAACCCCGGCAATAACAGTTTCACCATTGAAATGGAAATCGAAGAAAATTATGCGCTGGATAAAGAAGGTAACCCTGATCCCGCTTTTGTTTATTATGAAGGAAAGAATCCCCGGGTTGTAAAGGGACTTACAAAGAACAAACTTGCCCCGCTCACCTGCTGGTTTAAGATCAATACAGATAATTCTTATGATCCCTGGGCGGTCACACCGGTTTCTGTAAAGTCAGCGCCTGCTGAAAAAAATCTGAGTTCTGTTGAATTTATCAAAAGCGTGGACCTGGTTAGGCAAAAGGATCTTGTTTCATCATATTTTGCCGATACCAGCCTGTATTATAAAAATATTTTCAGCCCGAAGGCAAGAGGCGGTGTACTGTCAAAAGAAGACAAAGAGAATACGCATTTGTATCTCATTGTGGTGGCCAGTACCAATGATAAGCACATCGGGACCAATTGCCTGACAGACGCCCGCAAGGTCATCAATTATTTTACAGATGTGGCAATGAATGTTCTCGGGTTATTGCCCCGTAATGTCCATATCGATTCTGTCTTCGGGAATAATTACAGCCGGGCCAGTGTGGAAGCCGCATTGAATAAAATTCCCACGGCCAATAAAATCAACAACATGGTTATATTCTATTATTCAGGCCATGGATTTCATAATAAAAATTTCCCGGACAAGGTCTTCCCCTTCTTTGACCTGAGGGATCCTGCCAAACAATTATTTTACAAAGACCTGGAAACCCAGACCCTGAACGTAAAAGATATTTACGATAATATAAAAGCGAAAGGACCCCGCTTCAACCTGGTATTAAGTGATTGTTGTAATGATACGGTTGCAGCACCCAAAAGAAAATGGTGGGAACCGGTGAAGAAAAAAGGACTTACCAAAGCCAATTTTGATAATGTAAAGGCTTTGTTCATGAGCAAACAACCGGTCAATTATTTGATGACCGCTGCCAGTATGGACGAACAGGCTGTTGTGACTCCATCGTTCAGTTCCTATTTCACGTATTTTTTCCTGCAGTCGTTAACTACCTATCTCAGCCCGGAAAAGGGATTTCCATCCTGGCCCCAGGTTTTCGCATCGGCCCAAAACCAAACGATACGACAGGTGAGCGGACTTCCCTGCAAGGAAACCAATTGCCCTAAACAAACACCCAAATTACTTTTACCCGTAATAAGATAAACTCAGTTGGTTGCCAGCGCATGGCTTTCATATTTTTTCA
>CAZQGZ010000289.1:0-2639 GCA_964592935.1 uncultured Chitinophaga sp.
CAATGTCTCCCGCCATCGGCTGGTGATCATCGATCCGGTGCTGGGCACCACCTTTGCCACCGTGAATCCGCCCGGTATCCCAACCGTGACCGTGCCGAGCGGTCCGTTCACTGGCTCGCCAGAGGTGACCTATGAGGACCGATTGCACGCGGCGGCGCTGCCCGGTGGCTTTGCCTTCACCGAATTGACTGCGATCGATTCTGGTGGCCGGCGCTGGGCGGTGTGGGCCGAGGACACCGATGGGGCGGTAGGAGCCAAGACGGTGCAACTGCCTGATCTCACCGGTCTGCCTGGCTTGCTGCCGGGCACCTGGAGTGTGCGCGCCGAGAACCACCTGGCTTTCTCGTTCACGTCCCGGGCCGGCGACTATGTGCTCGAAGAGGCGCGTCGCCAGCAAGTGACCTACGCCCGGGCTGCGGCGCGCAACTTCACCATCAACTGATGACCCCGGCGCGGGCGGTAGTCCTGTTGTCCGGCGGCCTCGACTCGGGTGTCGCCATGGCCATGGCCCAGGCGCAAGACGTGCAATGCGTGCTCGCGCTCACTGCAGACTACGGCCAACGCAGTGCCGCCGCCGAAGCATCAGCAGCCCAGCGCCTGGCGGCCCTGGCGGGGGTGCCATGGCAGGCAGTTGCATTGCCTTGGTTGGCCCAGGCGGCCACGACTGCAGGCTGCGCCTTGCTGCCCGGCGGCCGGCCCTTGCCGAGTGGGACCTTGGCTGCGCCCGGGGACGCAGAGAGCGCGGCGGCGGTCTGGGTGCCAGCTCGCAACGTCGTCTTGCTGGCACTGGCCGCTGCCTTTGCTGAGGCGCATGGCGCCACCCAGGTCATTGCGGGGTTCAATGCTGAGGAGGCCGCTACATTTGCCGACAATTCCACGTTGTTCGTACAGCACATGAACGCTGCCCTGGCACTGGGTACCCGCACGCAGGTCCGCGTGGTCAGCCCCACCCTGAACATGGACAAACTCGGCATCGTGACCGCAGCCCGACGCCTGGGTTTTTCGCGGCGCGACTTCTGGAGTTGCTATGCCGGCGGCGAGCAAGCCTGCGAACGATGCGAGTCATGCTCGAGGAGCCGGCGCGCGTGGCAAGCTGGTAGCCCCTGACGCGGTCTCCGCTGCTCCGGCCGGTCCGGCGCCCGATCCAGCTTCGCGGGCCTGGACGGTCGATGAATGACTGCCTTCTGTGCCCACGCGATTCTCGGTCACGATGTGTTCGTCGTCGAAGACGCCAGCCGTGACGAACGATTCCACGACAACCCGCTCGTGGTTGGTGGGCCGGACATCCGCTTCTACGCCGGGGCACCAATCGTGGCGCCGGACGGTCACGCGCTGGGCACGGTCTGCGTCATCGATAGACAACCGCGAGCGCTCACGGAGGCTCAGCTCACTGCGCTGCAGGCTTTGAGTCGGCAGGTCGTGGCTCACCTGGAGTTGCGCCTGCAGGCCAAGCAGCGCGAGGGTCTGGTCGAGGAGTTGCTGGCAACGCGTGAGCGTTACGACCTTGCAGTGCGCGGCAGCCACGATGGCATCTGGGACTGCGATCTGGCCAGCGGCCAGACGGTTTGCTCGCCGCGCGCCATGGAGATCTTCGACTTCGAAGCCGGGGACGTGCGCCTGCCGTTGTTCTGCACGGACGCACGAGTCCATCCCGACGATGCCGCACGCGTCGAGGAAGTCCGCGGCGCCGACTTGAGCAGTGCGCGGGCCTTCGATGTCGAGTTTCGCTGGCGCATTCGCGACGGCAGCTACCGTTGGGTCCACGTCCGCGGTGCGTCGGTTTGCGCTGCAGACGGTCGGGTGTCGCGTGCCGCCGGTGCAGTGGCGGATGTTTCGGCGCGACGACGAGCGGCCGAGGAGCTGAGGAGTGCCAAGGAAGCCGCCGAGCTGGCCAGCCGCGCCAAGAGCGATTTCCTGGCCACGATGAGCCACGAGATCCACACGCCGATGAATGCAGTGCTCGGCTATTCCAGCCTGCTGCAGGAGACCCAGCTCGATGCAAAGCAGCGCGATTACCTAGGCGTGATCGAACGTTCCGGCCAGGCGCTGCTTGGGCTGATCGACGACATCCTGGACTATGCCAAGATCGAGGCCGGTCGCATGGACCTGGAGCAGGCTGCATTTGCGGTGCGCACGGTCGCCAGCGACGTCGTGCGTATGTTGTTGCCCAAAGCCGAGGGCAAGGGAATCAGTCTCACCGCCGAGATCGACCCGGATGTGCCGGCGTATCTGGTCGGTGACTCGGCGCGGATGGGCCAGGTCCTGCTCAACCTGGTCGGCAATGCCGTGAAGTTCACCAGCCAGGGTGGCGTTCGTGTCGTCGTGAGACGAGAAGGGCGCGACCAACTGCGCATCGAGGTCGCGGACACCGGCATCGGCATCGCCAGCGACCGTGTCGGTGCGCTGTTCGAGAAGTTCACCCAGGCCGACTCGTCGACTCGTCGACACGCCGGCGTTTCGGCGGTACCGGGCTGGGCCTGGCGATCAGCCGCCGCATCGTCGAGTTGATGGGCGGGCGGATCGGCGTGCACAGCTCGGCGGGCGCCGGTGCCACGTTCTGGTTCTTGGTACCGTTGCGGGAGGCGGCCAGCCTGCCGAAGGTACGCGCCGGCAGCGATCCTGCCAGCGAGGCCCTGAAC
>CAZQGZ010000290.1:0-2626 GCA_964592935.1 uncultured Chitinophaga sp.
GATGTTGAGTAACCTGATTATTTCTGGATTAAGATCACATTCGAAATCCCGTCCCGCCTCGGGCGGGACGGGATTGATTAAACCAGATTTGATTCAAGATTAGGATTACCCACGCAATCCCCGGCACTTCAGGGAAACTACCCCCACAACACTATCAGAAAGTATTAAAACAAACTGGCAATTCCAAAGGCAGTTGCTGCGGCAATGACCCCTATCATGGTTGTTTTAAAAGCGCCAGCCAGGGGAGGCTGGCCTGTAAACCTGCTTTTCATGTACCCGAATATAAACAGGCAGAGGATGGTGATAAAGGATGAATAAACCAATCCTTCATGCGGGGTTTCAGTAAAGAAATAAGCAGTAAGGGGAACAATACCGCCAACTATATACGCAACTCCGATATTTAACGCGCTGTTCCGGGCCCTGCGTACATCGGGCTTTTCAAGTCCGAGTTCAAACTTCATCATAAAATTCACCCACTTGTCTTCATCTTTGGCAATTTCATCGGCAATCAGGTGCTGCGATGTTTCCGACAGCCCATAACCGGCGAATACATCGCGTACTTCTCTTTTTTCTGTTTCATAATATTCCTTGATCTCCCTGTATTCCCTTTTCAACTCCGAATCGTAATGCTCAATTTCAGTCCTTCCGGCCAGGTAACCCCCCAGCCCCATGGCAATAGAACCGGCACATATTTCAGCCATGCCGGCAGTGATTACGATGCTGTTTTCGTTTACTGCGCTTGTTAGTCCCGCGGCAAGGGCAAAGGGAACGGTCAGTCCATCGGCCATACCAATGACGACATCGCGGATTAAATCAGACTGATGAAAGTGTGCTTCCTGGTGCATGAAAAACATTTTCTGCAAAAGTAATTAATTAACCAAATAAAGTATTAAATTCGGGTTGCCGCAGAGGGCAGCTGAAATTGATGGCCGAATCCTGATGGCAAATATTATTTGTACAATTCCGCCTGTTGGTTAAAAAAAACAGGTAACTTGTGTCCTGATTAAATCAAAAAGCCATGAATAATTACTGGATTGTTTTTAGAAACCGGTTATTAATATTATTTGGGTTTAGCCTGATATTTCAATCAGCCCATGCTCAAAAGCAGGCCTGGAACTGGTATTTCGGTGATCATGCAGGCATAGAATTCAGCTCAGGGGTTGCAACGGCGGTTTCCAACGGGGCGCTTTCAAATTATGAAGGGGTGGCATCGGTTTCTGACAGTGCCGGTAATTTATTGTTTTATACCGACGGGCAGCTTGTATATAACGGAATCCATGTTCAGATGAACAATGGTTTTGGGTTGCTGGGACACCCGTCGGCCACACAAAGCGCCATCATAATTAAAAAACCGGGGAATGACAGCCTCTATTATATTTTTACCGTTGATTATAATCATGATGGACTGGCCCTGGGTGACGGACTGAATTATTCCATTGTCAACATGAATTTACAGGGGGGGCTGGGCGATGTATCAGTTAAAAATGTGCCTGTACGGTTACCTGTATATGAAAAAGTTACGGCTGTGAATCATGGCAATAACCGGGATTACTGGATCCTGATCAACGATTGGGTTTCGGATGACATCTATGCCTACCTGCTTGATACGGCCGGGTTGAATATGGTACCGGTAGTGAGCGGGGCCGGTCCGTTTCACAACCAGGATATAGGAAAAACAGCCGGTTACATGAAAGCCAACCGGCAGGGGAATAAAATTGCCCTGGCCCTGTGGCAGAAACAATCATATGACATACTGGATTTTGACAATTTAACCGGATTGGCAAGCAACCACCTGGTCATCCAGTCCCCTGATATGAACTGGTCCTATGGTGTGGAGTTTTCGCCTGATGGAACCAGGTTGTACGGTACAACACTGGATGTGCCTTCTGCACTTTACCAGTTTGATCTTACTTCCGGAAATCCTGTTACCATACTGAACAGCCGCGTCACCGTTGCCACCAATCTTAACCTCTACTATTTTTGCGCCCTGCAACTGGGGCCTGACAAAAAAATATACGGTTCGTTGCGGTTCGAGCAATACCTTTGCATCATTCAAAACCCGGATTCGGCAGGCGCTTCGTGTAATTTTGTAAACAACGGTATTTACCTGAACGGTCAGTACGCACTATTGGGCCTTCCTAATTTTGTGCCTGATTATGTAACCATACCCGTAAATGTTCCGGTGGTTTCCCTTCAGTCCTCCGACACTTCCTTTTGCGGAAAAAAATGCATTGATTTTTATGACCTGAGTACCAATAATCCTACCAGCTGGTTATGGTTTTTTCCCGGGGCAGACAGTACTTCGAGTAATCTGCAAAACCCCCAGGGGATCTGTTATAACAGCTTTGGAAGTTTTGATGTGACCCTGATTGCATGCAATAACGGCGGTTGCGATACCTTGACGGTTCCGGGTTTTATAAACGAATTTCAGAATCCCCTGTCCCCTGTTATTACCTCGCATTTTGACACCCTTTTTGCATCACCGGCTTCTAACTATTTAACTTATCAATGGTATGATATGTCTGGTATTATATCAGGTGCAACAGGTTCTTTCTATGTGTACTCACAACCCGGAAGTTATTTTGTCATTGTAACCGACAGCAACGGCTGTGCAGCTTCCTCATCC
>CAZQGZ010000291.1:0-2625 GCA_964592935.1 uncultured Chitinophaga sp.
GTTTTTTTTTGAGACAGCAAGCCAGGTCAAACCATAATTCCCCGGGAATTTGCCCATGCTTATTAGCCGATATCCCGTTATTTAATTTCAATATTACTGGCAGGTAACCATTCTTAAAATTTTATAGTTACCGAAGTTGGCTCTATAGTTTAGTTTGATAGTTCATTGCAGGACAGGTACCGCCGTTTATTATTACTATTTTATGAGGTTTTGCTGACCGCATCGTGGCATAAAACAGTGTTTTTAAATTACAGGGTATTTCTTAAAAAATATTCTGTATATATAAAATATGTTGTCATAAATGTTCAAAAAATGAGATGATCAGATATGAGACAGATTTCAGCCAATTCTGTAAAAGAGGGTTGTGTCTTTTTATTTGAATCAGGCTTGTTGTCTTAGAATCCTGTATTTGCATTTTATTAATTCACTGGCAATTATTTGATTAATCATCCCGGGCAAATATTCCTGTAAACGCCCGGTAAATCGATTATTTTTTCAGCCGGAGAAATTGCATTGCTGAAATGCTGGCAAAACCCGTGCAAAAGGATTTATTTTTTATATTTATGAATCATTCTTACTTTTATACGGTCAACCAAATAAACATCTATTTATGAGAAAAATTTTTACTCTTGTAGCTTTGTACTTTATTACAGTACAAATAGTGACAGCGCAAACTGTTACGAGAGATGAGGTAGTCAATTTCAAGGAAATCGCGGCTTATGAAGCAGCACATCCTGAATTGTTCAAACCTTGTCCAACCTGCCCGAAAGAGAGAGAAGCTGATGGTGGTATGAATGCAATACCAGCAAACATTATGCCTTTCCCGGCAGGAGCAAATATCAAAATGTCAGAACCTCTTCCCAAAAAATCGATTAATGATCCGGTTCCAATGGCGCCTTCAAGGGCTCCGGTTCAGAATTGGTTGGGGCATGTGGATGTGGGAACAATCATTCCTCCGGATACATATGGAGCAGTTGGTTTGAACCATGTAGTGACGGCCACCAATAATTTTATCAAGATTCATGCTAAAGTCGGAGGTGCTCAGATCAGCCAGGTGACTATTTCAGCATTTACCGGGGTTGGATCTACCTGCGACCCGCAGCTGTTTTTTGACCCCAATACCCAACGGTGGATATTTGCGGCTATCGGTTGCGCCGGTAACGGTAATCCTGTTATTTTAATGACATCAAATACGTCTGATCCTACTGGTACATGGAGAACTATTACATGGGTTCCTCTTCCTACTGGTTTATTAGATCATCCCTATCTGGGATATGATGATACAAAAATTGTTATTGGCGGACGTAAATTTAATAGTGCCTCGGGACCTGATATTTATTTGATTGATAAGGCAGCCATGTTAGCAGGCACGCCAATTACATTTGGAGTAAATGCACAGACTATAACAATGGGCCCTGGGGAAGGAGATTGTCCCCGCCCGGTTACAGTATATTTTCCTCCATTTTCCAACTCCGGAAATCCATCTCCCGGAACGGTTTACATAGTTCAGTCATGGAACAATACTTCATTAAGGCTAACTACAATAACCGGGAATATACCAACTTGTGTTTGGAATACAGGTGCAGCCGTTTTTCCAACAGCACCGGGTCCCGAAGCATGGACAGCAGGCAGCCATGGCAATACGGGATCTATTAGTCAACAACCGCCTGAAACAAGATTATTAGCCTCCAATGATGCAAGGGTAAGCAGCGCTGTTATGATGAATGGAAAGATATGGGCACTTCAGCATTGCGCTTTTCCTGCAGGCGCTTCAGGAGTAGGTGTTACACATACGGATGTTCAGTACTGGCAATTGGATGGAACTCCGGGCGGCACTTTTGGAAATGTATTGCAGAGAGGAAGGAGTGGAGCTGTAGCCGGTCAGCACAGATGGTTTGGTTCTATTGCTGTAAATAAAAATGAAGATGTGATAGTGGGATATTCTATGTCCAATTCTACTACCATATGGCCTAGTGCGTCTTATTCTACCAGGCAAGCAAGTACACCGGCTAATACACTGGATGATCCGTTTAGTTATCATAATGGCGAAGGACGTTACTGGAAAGATTTTGGTAGCGGCCGGCCAAGATGGGGTGATTACAGCCAATCCCATCTGGATCCTGTTGATAATTCATTATGGACGATCCAGGAATATACCTCAACTCCGGCCGGAGCAATTCCTCCTGACAATAACAGCCGTTTTGGTGTATGGTGGGCACAGGTTCCCCCTACAGCGGCAACTCCTCAGCCGATCATTAACGCAGGAACTGCTACATTAACGGCCGAGGGTTGTGTACCCAATAATAGCGTCATAGATCCGGGTGAAACAGTAACAGTAAGTTTCTGTGCGCTCAATACGGGAACAGCTAACACTGCAAACCTGGTTGGTACCATGCAGGTATCCGGTGGAGTAACTCCCATCAGCGGACCCCAGAACTATGGTGTAGTGACTTTCGGCGGACCGGCCGTTTGCCGTTCATTCTCATTCAGCAATACATCAGGAACCTGCGGCGGCACTATTACAGTTACCATTCAATGGCAGGATGGAGCAACCAATCTCGGAACTTCTTCCTGGACCTTTACATTAGGAACAACCGTAGTTTCAACCAGCCAGAATTTTGATGC
>CAZQGZ010000292.1:0-2619 GCA_964592935.1 uncultured Chitinophaga sp.
CAGACGAAAAATTTTTTTAGTGGCCAGGAAGGCAGGTTCAGCAAAGTCTATTCCGGCCAGGCCAGGGCTGTCCGTAATTTATAAACTTATAATTTACCCGCACTACCCTGCCAACGGCGGGGTGTTTTTTTGCATCTGGCTATTGAAAGTAGTTTACCGGTTTGAAATATTTCCCGCTGCTCTTTGCTAAATAATTCGCAGATCATGCAGATTTATTAGTTTTTACCTGCGCAATCCGCGTGTATTTGATCTGCGGGATCAGCGGGAAAAATCAACATGATACATTAACCTCCGAAAGCAGATTAATTATTTTAAATTCGTCCCTTCCAATGAACCAGATCATTATGAGATATACTTTTTTTCTTATTGCCGCCTTTTTACTGAATGACCATATCCGGGCACAGGCCAAATATGAATCAGTACTAATCGGCAATCAAACCTGGATGAAAAAAAACCTGGAGGTAACCAGCTACCGGAATGGCGATCCTATTCCTGAAGTGAAAGACCCCTTGGAATGGTCGAAGCTTACCACCGGCGCCTGGTGCTATTATGAAAATGATTCGTCACACGGAAAAGTATATGGCAAATTATATAACTGGTACGCGGTGAATGACCCGAGGGGCCTGGCCCCTGCCGGATGGCATCTGCCCGGTGATAAGGATTGGAATGAACTGGATGAGCAATTGGGCGGATATGAAATTGCGGGAGGTAAAATGAAAGAAACAGGAACCAAACATTGGCTGTCTCCCAATAAAGGAGCTACCAACAGCAGCGGTTTTACAGGCCTCCCGGGGGGATACCGTTACCTGAATGGAAAATTCTATGATATCGGCGCCAGTGCCAGTTGGTGGAATACGGCTGATGCTTCTGCTGAAGATGCATGGGCCCGGGGACTTAGCTTTGAAGATGTGAGGGTCGGTGGTGACGGCGGTTATAAGAAAAACGGTTTTTCTGTCCGTTGCGTGAAAGATTGATAAATCCTTCTAAAAATTTTTTTTACACAATATAGATTGAAATAATAACCAAACATGCCGTTTCCCTTATACTAGTCGATATATGAACTCTGTGAAGCTCTGTATCTCCGTTCCTCTGTGTTGGAAAATCAAAAAGATTTTTTCTCTTACCGGTTTTTCCAATCCGGTACATATTTATCCAGCAGGTCCTGGTAACCTTTCAATTTTTTTAATCCTTCCAGGTCCGGATCGGTGAATAAGGCATCGGTATTCTTATACCCTTTTGCATAGGCAATAGTCAGGTTTTGAATAGCCAGGTCGGGCTGGTTATGCATGGCATAACTGCAGGCCAGTTCAAAATAATTTTTTCCTTTCGCAGGCTCCAGTAAAATATTTTTCTTAAAATAAATAATTGCTGAATCATACCGCTGCAATGCATGAAATGTCATAGCCAGTCCATGTACTGCATTGTCTGAAGTGGAATCAATAGCATACGCTTTTCTGAAATACACCAATGCCGAATCATATTGTTCCATGTTCAGGAATGCATTGCCGGTACGGGTATAGGCCGACACGGATCTTTCATTGAGCTGGATGGCTTTTTTATTGTAGATGATCGCGGAATCAAACATCTTGATATCGCCAAAGAAATTACCCAGGTCGAGGAAGGACTGCAGATCAGGTTCATCCCCGCGGAATAATTGCTTCTTGAAATAAAATGATGCCGAATCATATTTTTTCAACTGCCTGAAAACCCCGGAAAGGTTCTGAAGGAATACCAGATTATCGGGAGACAACCGTGAAGCTTTCTGAATATATACTTTCGCCGAATCATATTTTTTCATTCCCTGGAACACCATGCCCATATTATTATAAAACTGGGCATTCAGCGGATCCTTTGAAATGGCTTTCTTAATATACTTGCCGGCCGAGTCATAACGCTTTTGCCCGAGAAAGACAAGTCCCATATCGCTCAGGAAGGAAGGACTTTCCGGATCCATCAGCGACGAACCTTTCAAAAAATTGGTGATGGAATCCAGTTCATTCAGTTCCCGGAATATCTTCATCAGATTATTCGAAGCTGGTTTATAATCCGGCTTCAGGAACAAGGCCCTGCGGAAATATGACTTGGCCGAATCAAAATTCTTATCCTGCCCGAAAATGACCCCAAGATTATTGATGATCGAAGCATTGCCCGGTTCCAGTTTGATGGCTTCCTGGAAATAAGTATACGTTGAATCCGGTATTTTAAGTTCTTTGAACACCAGCCCGATATTGATGAGCGCATTGGCAGAATAAGGATTGGCGACCAGAGCCCTGCGGTAATAAATGTTTGCCGAATCAAATTGTTTCAGGGCAAAACTGGAACGACCGAGATTATTAAATGCTTCTTCATAATTCGGATCAAGCAGGGCAGCCTGCCGGTAATAAACTTTGGCTGAGTCAAATGCTTTCAACTCACGGTAAAAATTCCCGATATAATTATTTACTATGGATTTGTCCTTGTAATTAACAAAAGCTTTGGAATAATAAATTCTCGCAGAGTCATATTGACGGGTTTCAAAAAAGGTTTTGCTCAACCCGTTATACGCATTGAGAAACCGCGGATCGGCAGCAATACTTCTCTTGAAATATTCGATCGACTTTTCATATTCCTTCCTGTCAT
>CAZQGZ010000293.1:0-2543 GCA_964592935.1 uncultured Chitinophaga sp.
CGCGGTGCCAGCAAGGGAGAAGGATTGGGTAATAAATTTCTCGCCAATATCCGTGAAGTGGATGCCATCATCCATGTGATCCGCTGTTTTGAAGATGAAAATATTTTAAGGGATGAAGGACCCATCAACCCGGTCAGTGATAAAGAGATCATTGACACCGAACTTCAACTGAAGGATATTGACAGCGTGGAAAAGAAGATCAAAAAAGTGGAGAAACTGGCCCGGGCCGGCGATGCGCAACTGAAGCATGAATATGAAATATTAATGCGATGCAAAGAACACCTCGAAAAAGGAAAAAATATTCGTGAACTGGATCTTTACAAGGAAGAAAAAACCGCTATTGCCGATATTTTTCTTTTAACCGATAAGCCGGTATTGTACGTTGCCAACGTGGATGAAGCCTCCATGCATACCGGGAATAAATATTCGGATGCCTTACAGGCTGCCATTAAAAATGAAGGTGCTGAGATCATCATCATGAATGCCTCCATAGAAGCGCAGATCGCTGAAATGGAAAACCCCGAGGACAAACAACTCTTCATGGAAGAATACCATATGCAGGAACCGGCGCTGGACAGGCTGATCCATTCTGCGTACAGACTGCTGAATCTTTATACTTATTTCACCGCAGGTGTACAGGAAGTAAGAGCATGGACCATTCACCAGGGCTGGAAAACTCCCCAGGCCGCGGGTGTCATTCATACTGATTTTGAAAAGGGTTTTATCAAAGCCGAAGTGATCGGTTACGATGACTATATACAATACGGTTCCGAAGCCGCCTGCCGTGAAGCAGGAAAATTAAAAATCGAGGGAAGGGAATACGTGGTGAAGGATGGGGATGTGATGCATTTCAGGTTTAATGTATAAACCCAGGGTTAAATATTGATGGTTATTTGGTTGGATTGCTGAATGGCTATTGAGCTGTGGTTAAAACAATCAAACCATCAGAATAAAGCGGTTATAGCAGCCCTGCCAATATGCACCGTCTTCGAAGTGCCGGCCTTTCTTCCATCATACTGGAAACTCAGTTCCAGGTTATTCAGCAATCTTTTATTAAAGCTTAGTGACCATAACAGATTCTTGCCGGGCAATAATCCATCCAGCATGATATAACTGACTGTGGTATTGGCGGGAAATTTATAATCTATATTATTAAAAATAAACCTTCCGGTCAGCGAACTATTCTGGAGAATATTATACTTTGATTCAATATTCAATGAATTGGACACTGATTTTTCGCCGCCGTATATGGGTAGATTTTTTTTGCTGTCAAACTTATAGCTTGTAATGACCCGGAAACTACTACCCTTAATAAAGGTGAAAAAGGGTTCAACACTGTATAGTTCGAGCTGGTAATTGCGGTTGGCAAATTTGGGGGTATATAAAGCATTTGCTCCTTTCCTGCCATTCACTGAAATGGAAAATGACCGGCTCAGATTCCAGCGCCATTTAATCAACCAGTCATTCTGCTTCCGGCTTTCGTATCCATACGTTAGAAGAGATTTCCCGGTACTGCGGTGATTGGAAAGATCAAATCCCCATTTGCTGCTGAACCGGTTAAAAGAAAGGCTATTCAGCAGATCAGTGAATAGAGTGATCAATGCGGTATCCGTCAACCCGTATTTAAAAGGATTAAACTCAAAATTTCCTTTGGCAATGGATTTCCTGTTTGTTTGCAGGGAAGTAAGGAGGTTAATTTTTGATAAGATATTTTTAAACCCTTTCTTATCGGGGGAAGTTATCAATGCCCCCGGACTGATATCGAACCGGTAATTGAACGTGATATAATTCGCTTTGATAAATTCATTGGTGGGCGTGAAAATGCGGATGAATTTTGCCTGGTCGGGGAATGCGGCCAGTTCAAACTCATTCAATTGCTGGATGCCATCGTTGTTGTAATCGATCCAGGCGTATTGGCCTGAACCGGCGGGTACTTCGAGGTAAGCGTAATCCCGGCGTTGCTCCTGCCCCGCCCCCACTTCATATAAAATATTCCCGTTGAGCAAACCCTTCCATTCCGTCATATTATATTCAGCACGGCCCAGGATGGATTCATCTTCTTTCTGACTGGAGACTGCTGCATTATACACTTTCAATTTCCTGAAAGTTGTATTCAGGTAGAATTGCCTCCTTGGATTTGAAAGCAATTCCGTCTGCAGGTTCAGGTTCAGGCTCCTGTCGCCGCGGATAAATGTTTTATGTACCGGATATTTATCGGAACGGGTAAAGAAAGTGATACCATATTTATTTCTTTTGTTTTCATCCGATTTCAGGTAAAACGAATAACTGTCAAAAGAAAAAGTAAGTGGTACCAGGGTATCCGTCGTTTTATAACGTGCTGCACTTTGCTCGAGTGCATAACGGAAACCGATACGCCAGTTATCCATTTTCTTAAATGGCTTGCTCAGATCAAACGCCGGCCTGAGAAAAGTCCCTTTGTCATTAACGGTATTGAATTTAGTGATAATAAACTGGCTGTTGAACTGCCATCCTTTCCAGTTAGCCATATGAATGACCGATTGCTGAAACCCGTTATACCTGTC
>CAZQGZ010000294.1:0-2462 GCA_964592935.1 uncultured Chitinophaga sp.
CCCGTATACCGTTACGAATAAGCAACCATTTTACCATCGAACTGGTCCTACAACTAATTTTGGAAAAATTCTTATCTTGATTTCTTTAAATCATTCATTATGATAAAGATCATCCCGCTTTTCATTTTTTTATCTATGGCCAGTATCTCGTTTGCACAACCTAATACAGCAACCGATGGTGACTGGAGAAAACAATATGAAGTAGTAAAGAACACCCCCGAAGCCGACCTGATGATCCGCGTGGGCGATATTGATAACCTTGGTTTTGGATTCGCCGAAGATTTCAATCCCTTTTCCGGGAGATCAACCTGGTCACATGAATTCCCCTGGGAGATCAAAAAAGAAAATGCAAGGGGAACCGACCGGATCATGGTCCCTTCAAGTTATAAATACGGCAGCAGCGTAAACCAGGATGGATACACCAGCTCAACCAGCCGCCCGAATAATAATCCGTTTACCATTTCCATTCCCCTGTCAGATGTAAAGGGAACTAAAATAGATTCAGCATCACTCCAGCTTTTTATTGACGATTTCCAGTCGCCGGCCATGGAATCTAAATTCCAGTTTAAGATCAATGGCCTGCGTTTTACGGAAGGTGAAAAAATGATCAACAGGGTGAATCAGACCGGACCCATTGGTAAACTGATCACGGTTAAACTGTCAAACGAAATGCTGCAAAAACTGAATGCCGATTCATTGATCATTTCCATTGACGATCCTGTTACCAAACAGGGCGATGGTTATGCGGTTGACTTTGTAAAACTGCTGATCAATCCAAAAATTATTTATAAAGGGAAAGTGCAGGGAAAAATTATTGATGCCAATACCCGGGAACCGATCCCCCATGCAACAGCTTCCATCGAGGATTATGGAATGGCAACTGCAGATGCTGAAGGAAATTTTATATTAGAGAATATCCCCGCAGGACTGATGATCGTCAGTGGCAGTTTCCCCGGTTATTCCTCCGATCAGAAACAGGTGGATGTGATCGCCGATGAAACAAGTGAAATTGTGGAACTGGAACTGAAACCATCCGTTAAAGTTACCTACAACAACAGGACCCTGCAGGAAGGAGATAATCTTGTGATGAATAATATCCAGTTTGATGTAAACAGCGCAACCCTTTTAACTCCCGGCAAAGCCGAGCTGGATAAACTGGCTGCTTTTATGAAAACAAACAGCACGGTTGAAATTCTTTTATCCGGTCATACTTCTTCCGAAGGCGCTGCATCACTGAACCGCGAACTTTCATTGAGGAGAGTAAGAAGCTGCAAGGATTACCTTGTTGCAAAAGGCATCGATGACGGAAGGATCGCGATCAAAGGATATGGTCCGGATATGCCCGTTGCACCAAATGATACCGAAGCAAACCGGTCAAAGAACCGGAGGGTGGAGATGAAGATTACTAAGCTCTGATTTTAAACACTCCAGGGGATTTTACTTTGGGAACACTAATCCCCCGGAGGTTTTTTAAAATAACACAAGATGTCAACTTACGACTGGAAACAATTTATCAAACGTATTCCCATAAAAGCTTCCCCGAAAGCGATATATGATGCCTGGGCCACACAACAGGGCCTGGAGAGTTGGTTTCTGAGGTTAGCTCAATTTTTCAAAGAAGATGGAACGATACGTCCGAAGAACAGTTATATTGAAGCCGGCGATCGTTATATATGGCGGTGGTTCGGATATAGTGACGCAGCAACAGAGGAAGAAAAGATCCTTGCTGCCAATGGATGGGACATGGTCCAGTTCGGCTTTTCCGGTGGTTGTATCGTGACAGTTTCTATCATACAGGAAGAAGGAGAAACCATTTGCCGGTTGGTCCAGGATATGCCAATGCCTGCCCGACCGGGTGATTCAGGCGGAGAAAATGAAAAGGAACAACAGCATTTATATATTGAGTGCGGAAAGGGATGGGCCTTCTATTTAACCAATCTCAAATCAATCCTGGAAGGCGGACTGGATCTCCGGAATAAGAACATTAAACTAGGTAACCTGGTCAATTCATAAAGGGGAAACTGATCCCTATACAACCAAAAAGCTTTTACCAGATGGGCAAAATTATCTAAAATACAATATTCATAATTTGTCTTAATACAATGATTTTCAAGTAACAAATATTCGTTTTTGAGATTTATTCCGGGAAAATATTAATTTTTATATTTCCCAAACTTTCCAAAACCCTAATTTTGGTACATACTACTGATCCGCGAAATTCTTTCGTTGAGTACCCGTTAAATTCTGTCATTATTAACCCGGAAAAGCATTCAAGTAACCATTAAAGAGGAAGAATTATGTATTCGTATGATTTGCTGGAAACCGGTTGTTATTACCTGGTAAAAGAAAAGGAGGGATCTCCCATCACGCTGATCAAAGTGGCCGTGGAATCGGATCATTGCCTGTTCATCCAGCGATTTGATGATCCCACCGAAACGGAATGGAAATTGAAAAAAGATCCC
>CAZQGZ010000295.1:0-2460 GCA_964592935.1 uncultured Chitinophaga sp.
GACGCCGGAACAATGGAATGATGTGATGCAAATAAACCCGAACAGCGTTTTCTTTATGACCAAACAGGTGATCCGGCCCATGATGAAAGCAAAATCCGGATCGATCATCAATATGAGCTCCATCATTGGCGAGATCGGCAATGCGGGCCAAAGCAGTTATGCAGCCAGCAAGGCGGGCATCATTGGTTTTACCAAATCGGTGGCCAAAGAACTCGGCAGCAGAAACATCAGATGCAATGCAATAGCACCGGGTTTTGTGGAAACAGATATGACCAGTTACTTAAAAGACGGAGAAGCTGCGGATAAATACAAAGCCGGTATTCCGCTGGGGCGTTTTGCTTCTGCGGATGATATTGCCAACGTGGCTTTATTCCTGGCATCAGATATGGGCTCCTATATCACCGGGCAGACGATCAGTGTATGCGGGGGGTTGAATATTTAGCTAAGAGGTTATCCTTCGCTTCGCTCAGGACAAGAAAGAGAAAAAAGAGGAAAAGAGCAGAGCGCAGTTAACCCCTCCTTTTCTCTTTCTCTCTTTTATTCTCTTAGCTTAATCCCCCTCTTCTGAATATAAGCATGCCATAAAATCATCGCAGCAATAGTCCGGTAAGGCCTCCACGGCTCCGCGATCTTCAGCATTTCTTCTCTGCTGATATTTTTATGTAGCCGCTTTACTTCTTTTAAACTATTCACCAATGCAATATCTCCCAACGGAAATAAATCCATGCGCTGCAACGAATGCATCAGGTACACATCCACCGTCCAGTCGCCGATGCCTTTTATTTTTTTTAATGCATGACGTATTTCGTCTTCATGTTTGTTTTCCAGTCTTTTCAAAATAAGCTGCTTTTTTTGAACAGCTGATGCCAGTTCCCTTGCATAAACCATTTTCTGCCGGCTGAAATAACAGGATCTTATTTCTTCATCAGTCATAAGAAGAATTTTTGCAGGTGTTACATAACCCAGCTTTTCTTTCAATTTTTTAAAGGCCGCATAGGCCGATGCCAGGGAAACCTGTTGTTCCAGGATAAAAAGGATCAACGATTGAAATGTCGCCGGTCTTGTCCACCTGGGCGGGTAACCGTACTGCCGGATGATGGCCGCGAGGTCCTTATCCCCGGCGGCAAGTTTGCGGCAGGTGGTCCTGAAATTATTTTTAGTAAATCTTTTGATGCGGGCGGGCATAACCAAAATTGATTATCTTCATTGCCAAATCAAATCAACTGCAAGCTATGAGAAGTTTATTTATTTTATCAATCCTGGGTTTTGCATTAATCAGCTGCAACCAAAAAAAACAAACCGGTTCAAAGGATAGCGGCAAAAAAAATGAACCTGCTCCCTATACCATCAGTAAAGACGGGATCGGCGAATTAAAGATAGGTTTGTCACAAACCGAGCTGGAAAAATTGCTTGGACAAAAATTCAATTTTAATCCACAGAAAGATGCTGCCGGCTACTGGCAGGACACGGTCATATCAAAATACAAGGAACTTGAAGTAACACTTTATTTTGAACGGCAATATTTTGATGAAGACAGTTCCAGGATGCAGTTGGCCGGTGTGGAAACCAGCAGTCCCCTCTGCAAAACAGCAACCGGGATCGGCATCGGTGATGAAAAATCAGCGATCATTGCAGCCTATGATGATAACCCGGTCGATATGGGCCCGGCCTATGAAGCCGTTAATGATTCCACCTGGCTGCCCAGTAAAACAAAATATAATATTAATGTGAAAGATGAGAATTGGGACAAGGTGCTGACCTTTCACCTGCTTAATAAAAAAGTCGCTTCTCTCGGGGCATCATATATTATGGGCGACTAAACGAGCCGGTCTATTTTGTTTTAAATTTCTCAATGGCCTTCCTGGTAAATTCGCTGAGCACCAGCCTCCCGCTGATGGCTGCTCTTTCCATCAATAGAGAATCCCAGTGTTCGGTTCCTTTCCAGAATATTTTTTTCATTTCAGCCATGGCCTGCGGTGATGAATGTGAAAGATTAAATGAAAGTCGCTGAACGGCCTCATCCATGTTCTCTGTATTCTCATGCATTTCGGCATATAGACCTTTTCGTTTGGCCCAATCCGCATTGCGCCAGCTACCGGCATCAATGGCCAATGCACTGAAAGCTGCCGTACCGATCTTTCTTTCAACAGCAGGACCCACAACAAAAGGACCGATGCCAACCGCCAGTTCACTTAGTTTGATATCCGCATCCTTTGTAGCGATGGCATAATCCACAGATGCCGCAAGGCCCACGCCGCCACCCACGCATTTTCCCTGTATACGGCCAATGATAAACTTCGGGCAGGTCCTCATGGCATTGATGACATGAGCAAAGCCGCTGAAAAATTTTAATCCCTCCGCTTCGGTTTTGATGGCCACCAGTTCATCAAAAGAAGCCCCCGCGCAAAATGTTTTTTCCCCCGGAGAGCGCAGAATTATAACAAGGGTATTGGGGTCATG
>CAZQGZ010000296.1:0-2460 GCA_964592935.1 uncultured Chitinophaga sp.
AAAAAGATCTCCCGCTTTCTCATTGATCTGAAATTATCAAAGACGGAAAAGGAAAAAGTTTGGGTGATGGAAAGCAACAGCTGCATCATATGGGTAGTTGGTTACAGGATCGATGAACGATTTAAGGTAACGGACAATACAAAGTCCTGCCTGCAATTGACTCTCGGGTCTGACCGTCCCGGTCTGACCCATAAACCCGGAACTCTGGATTAATGTTTAAAGACCGGTATCCATTCTGATACTTCTTACAAAATTATCAATGGGGTCGAAGCTTGTTAACAGGTAAGACAAGGCAATAATAAAAATGATACCGAATATGGCTCCCCAGATATGTGCAGAATGATTGATATTATCCCTTCCTCTTTTTGCCAGGTAATGAGAAACGATCAGGTAAAGCGGTGCAAAAATATACCCGGGTATATTCACGCCAGGTATAAAAATAAGACCAACGCCGGAACGTGGTTCAAGTACCATCCCGGCAAAAATGACTGCGCTGACCGCGCCGGATGCACCCAGGCTCCGGTACATACTGCTGTTCCGGTGTTTGATATAGGTTGGCAATAAGCAAAAGCCCAGGGCCAGAATATACATGGCCAGGTAAAATAATTTACCGTTGGTTATCCCGAAGATCTGTATGAATCCATTCTCTTTATCAGGGGTGTTGGAATATTGAATACCCGTTTCTACGTTGGTGCCGAAAGAATAAAGGGCATACATGTTAAATATAAGATGAAAATAATCGGCATGAACCAGGCCGCAGCCAAAAAAGCGGTACCATTGTCCCCGGTTAATGGCAGGCGGATAGAAGACAAGATCATCTATGATCCGCTGATTATTGAAAGCAGTAATGGAAATGATGGCGGTGATAATAACAATGATCAATGTGATGGTAAACTGATCCATGCAATATTCGTTGGAGTTTGATTATGTAAATATAAACCGGGTTGTTTATTTGTGATGGTATTTTTCATTTTTAAGAATAGTGCAGGCCCGGTAAACCTGTTCTGCCAGTATCAATCTTACCAATTGGTGCGGGAAAGTCAGTTGCGAAATGCTCCACCGGTGATCCGCTCTTTTCAGCACCATATCATCAATACCGTAAGCGCCGCCGATCAGGAAGATTAGCTGCTTTGTACTTTCATTGGACCTTACCAGTATGAGTTCGGCCAGTCCTTCCGAGCTTAGTTGTTTCCCTTTTCCGTCCAGCACCACGAGGTAATCATCCCCGCCTGAATGACCCAGTCGGGCAGGTTTGGTCAGCCACCCCAATATGGTTTCGCCTTCTTTTTTCTTCAGGTCCATCTCACTCAGCATGCCTGCATTTTTCGGAACCGGGATAATATTCCAGTCCGTTTTAAAATATCTTGAGATGCGGCGGGTAAATTCTTCCACACCTTCTTTGATATAATGTTCATGGGTTTTGCCGACAGACCAGAAAGAAATCTTCATTGAGATGATAGTTGACAGATGATAGATGATAGTGGTTGGTGTACAAAGATAACTACAAGTTTGGTCAGCCTTATAATATAAAAGGAAAGCTTCCACAATAGGAGTCTTAACTATCATCTATCAGTTATCATCTGTTATCTATTGATCTCGTAATCATTCCTGAATGATAGTAAAGCAGACCTGTAAAGTAAATTCTCCGGATCTAAATTGGCAGCCCTGGTATAATATTGATGGGCTTCGGCCAGGTAATGTGCGTTTTCCAGTATAAAAGCAGTGCGGAAAGCCTCTTCAGCCGAACCCTCAACTGCGGGTTTTTGTTGGTCAATGTTTGACAAAATGGTAGTAAACCTTTTATTGGTTACATAGTTCAGCACATAGAGGGGATCGTCGTATTCGCCCCCGGTACTGACTGACCAGTAATAGGTCTTGCCTGGTTTTATCTGCGATGTAAGATCAACAAGCTCTATTTTCAGGTCTCTTACGCCGGTACGGTAAAAAGGACGTGCAGTATTACCGGAATCATAAAGTGAGAATATATACTTTTTGCTATCTCTATAAGATTTCCAGTAAATTGGAAATGCTCCGTCAATGCCCGAATAGTTCAGCGTGTCATATGCCCGGCTGACCCAGATGTCAAAAAGATCACGGGTGACCGGGCCGGCGTTCTCAAAATAGTCTATGCGGCGTTTGCCGGGGTCTGGATATTGTTTGTTTGTTTGATCCCATAGGTATTTAAAGAAGTTGTTCATTATTCTGCTAATACTTACCCGACAGGAATCCCTTGTCACATGGAGTGAATAGGTACCCGGTTGAGTCAGCGAATGGAAACCTCCTTCTTCGCAAATAAGTGTTATCCCCGCTTCTTTAGGAATTGTAACGGAACTATTTGAGTAAATTGTTTGGCCGGGTTTTGCAATAAAGCTTTTATTGTTTTGAAGGATGATTACTTTGCCATTTGTGCTATAAACAACAAATTGATTTTGTCCGGAGATGAAAAGTGACAATAAACAG
>CAZQGZ010000297.1:0-2441 GCA_964592935.1 uncultured Chitinophaga sp.
AATGATAACGTTCCTGCAATATCGGCATGCCCGCTGGTGAGACCGAAACCAACGATCAGCAGGAGACTGCCGAAAACCAATAAAAGCACAGCCGTACTGACGCCGGCCCCGGTCTTTACACCTCTCCGGTTTACCCAGGTAAGTAAAATGATGAGAAGGATAGCAGTCAGCTTGACATTAAGATCAGCAAAGGGATAGATCTTATCCCCGATATGAATGTCACTTAATGAAGTCAGTACCGGCGGTAAATGAACAATATGATTCAATGATTCGGCACAAACAAAAGAAAGTGCGGCAATGGCCCCGGTTTGTATGACAGCAAACAATGACCATCCAAACATGAAAGAAAAAAACCGGTTGTAAATTTTTTTGTAATAAACATATTCACCGCCCGTATCTGCAAGCAATCCCGCCACTTCGGCATTGCTCAATGCACCGAATAAACTGATGATACCACCCAGCACCCAGCAGATCAGCACCCAGCCCGGTGAATGCAACGCGTCTGTCATCGGCGCCACTTTTTTATAAACACCGGAGCCAATGATATTGCCGATGACTACAACAACAACCAGTTTTAAACCCAGCGAACGGCTCAGTTGATTGGTATTCATTGAAAAATTTTTACATGAAAAAAACTCTCCAAAAGTTATTAACTGTAAAACTAATTATAGTGTTGTTGCAAAACTTTTGGAGAGTTAAAATCCTGCAATGGAATTACATGGACTCATCCGCGCTGGGTCCGTACATTCCCGGAATTGAAACATCCAGCAAACGCAGGTAAACAGAAAGCTGTCCGCGGTGATGAAACAAGTGACTGAAGCCCCATCCGCGGATCGCCACGGCTTTTGGCAATTTATAAAATACCTGGTCCCCGCTTTTCACCGTCCATATTTTTCCAAATTCCTCATCACTGGTTTTTTCCAGGTCGGCAATGGCCTTATCAAGATTTCGCTGGTATATTTCCATCAACTCCTCCTGTGTTGAAGCAAGCTGCGGTTTGTAGTGTTGCTGAAAATCAAATTCATCAATATGAATGATATCAGATACCCAATGCGGGATGTCTGCAACATGTGAAGCCAGTTTCCCCAGCGTCATTGATTTTTCATGCGGTTTCCAGTCTTTCTTATCCATCGGAACCCTGTCCAGCATTTTTTTGGTCATGGCTGACTCATGATTCAGTTCGGCGATCAAAGCGTTTTTCAGTGACATAAAAATTGATTTGGTTACTAATTATGTTTCATCAACCCGGGTCTAAAAATAATGTTATATAACTGAAATAAAGAAGCGAGAATAAAA
The DNA here is from genome assembly GCA_964592935.1 of uncultured Chitinophaga sp. Classification (GTDB taxonomy): domain Bacteria; phylum Bacteroidota; class Bacteroidia; order Chitinophagales; family Chitinophagaceae; genus JJ008. The sequence goes on from CAZQGZ010000297.1 coordinate 1,297, forward strand.
ACCACGCCCATAAAAATATTCAATTGCCTGTTGCTGGCCTTCATTTTGGTAATGACCCATTTGCCGCCATACACATACACGGCCAGGCCAGCGACTGATCCAATAGCTGCACCACCCGTAAACAGGTTAAAATCAGTCGTGGTGGTTTTCAGTAAGCCCATATTAATAAATTGTGTACTCCAGATAAACCAGAATGGGATCTGCGCCGGGTTGATGGCCGAAACACTTACACCCAGTACAAACCGGTTGAGGTTGTTGTTCAGCAACAATCCCTTTTTTTCCTTGCTTTGCCGCGTCGCCATGATCAAACTCAGGATACCCAAACCAAAGAACACTACAACCGTTAACCAACTCATGATCGTGAACAATAATTGATTCCTGACCACCCAATCCATCGCCGTCAATGCAAGCCGCAGGTAAATCACTTCAATGATCACGATCCCGATGCTGTATTTCCAGGCATTCTTATAACCTTCCTGCACGGCCAGTTGGGTGGCGGTGAGATTCATATTGCCGAATGGCAACTGCCCCAGGAAACTGACCAGCATGGCTGAAAAAAACAATTCGATCATCAGACGTGAAAAATAAAGTTTTATTAAAAGCGGGAAAAAATTATTTATAATACAGTGTATCAATTTTACGCAGAGATCGCAGTGTACGCTGAGGGTGTGTTTAAAATATTTCTCTGCGTTCCCTGTGTTCTCTGCGTGATTTTTTATTACTGGTTTGGATGCCGGCGTAAAATCAAATCAGTGTTTTATCAATCTCCTGCATCCTCTTAAAATTCTTTTTTGCTTTTTGCATAAACCGGTAACCCTTCATAAAACTCCAGTAAGGAACGCCTTTTTTATGATTGATCTTCCCGATCCGGTACAAATGACGCCAGTGCCTCACAATTTCTTTCAATGCGGAAAAATAACTCATGTTGCGGTCGAACACATGCGTGATGGCCGCCCCCGCACCATTATACTCCAGGATCATGATATTTTTTCCCGCTTTCAGGTCTTCGAGCGAAGTACATTTCAGATCGTACCGGCCAAAATAAAACTGCCCAGCCTCGTTGCTGATCCTGTCAAACACTTCACAAAGCCGCTGGTCTATTTCATGGTTCAGGTTGACGAATTTTGCCCCGGAACTGTGATTAC
>CAZQGZ010000298.1:0-2432 GCA_964592935.1 uncultured Chitinophaga sp.
ATATTTGCAATCCTTTGAAAAGTCAAGCCAGACCTGGGTTTCGGCATTCTCTGTTTCAGCATCATTTAGTTTACTGATAAAATAATCTTTGTATCGTCTTCTTCTGTACGCTTCAACAAGATTGACACAAACTGATCTCGACGATCTTCTTACCTGGCCAGTTAAAGAGTATTTTTCTTCCGGAGGAAATCTTTTTGATATTTCAAAAATTTCCATTGCTAGATCATATCCTTTTATAAAAACAAGCAGTTCATTGTATTTTCCCATAATAAAATAAATTTCAAACTTAAATGACATTGACTCCCGGCTCCCGACTATCGGCTCCCGACTCACAAAATTCCTTCGTCAGCAAAACTGTAATAACCATCTTCACTGACAATGATGTGATCCAGGACGGAGATATCCAGCAACCGGGCAGCCTCTTTTATCTTACGGGTGAGTTCTTCATCGGCCCGGCTGGGTTTCAGGCTTCCGGAGGGATGATTGTGGCAAAGAATTATGTTGACAGCATCTTCTTCGATTGCTTTCCGGAGGATGATCCTGGGATCGGCGACGGTTCCCGTTATGCCTCCTTCACTTATTATTTCGAAGTGGTTTATCTTGTTGGCACGGTTAAGGAATAAGACGGCAAATACTTCATGGCGGTGATCCTTTAACCTGGTTTGTAAATAGTGTGCAATATCACTGCTGCTGCCGATGATATGTTTTTCCAAAGGAGCCGCAGCCTGTCTTCTTCTTCCCATTTCGAGGGCTGCGGCAATCGTTGCAGCCTTGGCTTTACCGATCCCTTTTACTTTCATCAACTCTTTTACAGACAATTTTCCCATTTCAGATAAATTATCTTTACCCAGTTTCAGTAAATCTTTGGCCAGGTCTACTGCTGTTTTCATCCGGGTTCCGTTATGAATAAGTATGGCCAGTAATTCTGAATTACTGAGGCTTTCTGCACCTGCAGACAGTAATTTTTCCCGGGGTCTGTCGTCTTTTGACCACTCTTTAATGGAGTACTTCTTCTCTTGCATAGAATTCGTTTTACTGATATTTTTATTCTCACAATAACCTTTAAGGTATTGTGTTCAAGCCGCCAGACACCCCATTTTTTATTATTAAAAACCGGTATCTATGAAAACAAAAGTCTTCACCCCGATGGGTTCCATGCATCCCATTCTTTTTTTTGTATTGGTATACATGGTGGCGCTGTTGCTCTCTGTATTTATCTGTTCATCCCTTTTTTACAGTTTTCATGGGAGTGAGCCTGCGTTTAAAGCGGAAAAGCACTTAGTCAGCCCGGGATAAGAAGACCGTAAACACTTTTCCGTATCAAATAAAAGCCTGGTTGCAATTTGTGTCTTTTTGTAACATAAAGACGGGTGAAAAGAACAGGTTTCCATGGTATTTTTTTGCGAAGGAGATTTGCGAATCTGTATCTTCGCCGCAATCTCCAAAAACATGGAATCTGCCAAAATATTCTCCGGAACCGGCTCACAGCAGTTGGCCGAACAGATATGCAAAAGATATGGAACCCACCTGGGCAAGGTCAATATCCAGCGCTTCAGTGATGGGGAGATAAGCCCTATTTTCCTTGAAAGCGTAAGGGGCGACTATATTTTCCTGGTGCAAAGCACATTTGCCCCGGCTGAAAACCTGATGGAACTGCTCCTGATGATCGATGCGGCCAGGAGAGCTTCTGCTGACAAAATAATTGCTGTGATTCCTTACTACGGCTATGCCCGCCAGGATAAAAAAGACCGGCCCAGGGTGGCTATTGGAAGCAAACTGGTAGCCAATATGTTAGTGGCAGCAGGAGCCGACAGGATCATAACAATGGACCTCCATGCACCCCAGATCCAGGGGTATTTTGATATACCGGTTGATCATCTTGACAGCCATGCAGTTTTTATCCCATACATTGAGAACCTGAAGCTGGAAAACCTTACCTTTGCCGCCCCCGATGTGGGTGCTACCAACCGCATCCGGGAGATCGCCAGTTATTTCAATGCGGAAATGGTGATCTGCGATAAGCACCGCAAAAGGGCCAATGAAATTGCGAGCATGGTGGTGATCGGGGATGTGACCGATAGGGATGTGGTGATCATTGATGATATCTGTGATACAGGCGGCACGCTGGCGAAGAGCGCCGGGCTGTTAATGGAAAAAGGAGCCAGGAGTGTGCGGGCCATGATAACACACCCGGTGCTGAGCGGGAAGGCTTACGAAAATATTGAAAACAGTGTGCTGGAAGAACTGGTTGTTTGTAATACAATACCGGCAAAGAAAGATAGCCAGAAGATAAAAGTTTTGAGCGTTGCAGAACTTTTTGCAGTGGCCATAAGGAATGCGTTTGAAAATAAAAGTATCACGAGCCTGTTTATTCATTCGCAAAGAAGGGATAAATAAAAAATATCCGGGGAGATTGCTTCGGCTTCGCCTCG
>CAZQGZ010000299.1:0-2422 GCA_964592935.1 uncultured Chitinophaga sp.
TTTTTCTAACCCGGTAAGCCAGGCATGTTTGATAAACACTCTCCAACATACCCGGGCCAATAGTTTTGTGTATATAAAAAGCTTCGTCCAGTATAATTTTTATGATCTCTTCTTCTGTCATGATCTGCGTTGTGTTCTTTGTGGTTCGTTGTGTACTTCGTGCTCCTCTCTACGAACCAGGAAATTGTTTCTAAAAATAGTAGGGACTGGATGGAGAAAAAGGGGAAAAACACCAGGAATTATCGTTTATTTCCGGATTGAATATTCCCACCTGTATTCTGCCTTGGGACACCCAAATCAAAAACATCACCCGGTAAAATCAAGGGTTTCAGAGTCTGATTATAAAAAGTGCGGAAAACAGGAAGACAGCCCTTACTTAAATATTTTTTATAAACTGCAATCGTTTGAGTCTGTATACATTGATTTCATCCCAGTTTTATACAGTAAAATGAATTAATTCTACAAGATTTTTTTTAAATCAATTTAGCTTTGATCCCCGATCGCTGAAATGATCCGGTCTCTTTAGCTCTTTGATGGATCCAAAAAATTCGTTGTTAAAAGAAGATATGCGAAAATTCATCAACCGTTTGCATCATGATCAAACTCAAGTTTTGACAGTTTGATGTCATTTCAGAACAAATTTCCCGGATGCTATCGGTATATTTACAAACGAATCCAACACAACTGCCCGGTGAGCCTGTTTTCACGGGCATTTTTAATAGTTGTTAAAGAATTTTAACAACAGAATAAGAGACCCTGGAAATTACGAAGTACCCCTGAACGTTTACTATTTTACGTATACCCTATTGGTTAACGACTACCTGCCCTGTGGCGGGGTAAAAAAAAGTAACATGAAGAAAAAAATCAAAAATTTCTATTTTCTTATCTCGTCTCTCTTTATTACGCTCCTGCACCTGCCTTTTGCTTTTGCAAAGTCCGCATCCGGGGCTAAATTATTTTTCCACCCGCCGGTTGATTCAACAAAGAAAATTAACCTGTCGGCCGCACCCCCGATGCCCTCCCTGCGTTCCGTGTACGACAGCCTGCAGTTAAACCTGAAAGGACTCAGCCAGCAGGCTTTTGAATATGCCAAAAAAGGATTGAATATACTGATCGCCGAAGGCAAACTGCTCAACGATTCCATCATTTCCATCATCGACTTCAGCGAGCCCAGCAATAAAAAAAGATTATTCATCATCGATCTGAAACATTATAAAATTTTATTCAATACCCTCGTGGCACACGGAAGCGGAACCGGCCGGGAATGGGCCACCACTTTTTCCAACCGCAATTCCTCGCACATGAGCAGCCCCGGGTTTTATATCACCCGCGAAACCTATGAAGGCGGCAATGGCTATTCATTAAAACTGGATGGAATGGAAAAAGGCATCAATGATAATGCGTATGAAAGAGGTATCGTTGTTCATGGCGCTGCCTATGTCAATGAAGACCTCGCCAGGAACCAGGGTTTTATCGGGCGCAGCTGGGGTTGCCCCGCCGTTCCGGTTCAAACCAGCCGGCCGATTATCAATACTATCAAAGGCGGTACCTGTTTGTTTGTATATCATCCATCCTACATTAACGACTCTCCTATTTTAAAATAATCATAGATTTATTGGGCAATTAATTTATTTGACAACCTCTTGAATAAACCAATATGCTATAAATCTATCGTTGTGTTCTTTGTGGTTCGTTGTGTCCTTTGTGATCCAAAAGTTTAGGAACACAAAGGACACAAAGCCAGCACAAAGAACACAAAGAAATTTCTTCAGGTGGAGACAAGCAGACAGTCATTTTAAAAAAATTCCCGATTTACAGTCAGTTGTCTATTGCTCATTGACAATTGCCTATTGCCCATTACCTATCTTTGCGCATTAATAAACTGTTATGCTTAGGATTGGCGTCTTTGGTGTTGGGCATCTGGGGAAATTTCACCTCAATAACTGGAAAGAAATTCCCGGGACAGAACTGGTTGGTTTTTACGACCCCGATGATGAGACGGCAAAAAATGTTTCCGGAAAATATCAATTGCCCCGTTTTACCGATGCAGACGAATTGATGGATGCCTGCGATGCCATTGATATCGTGGCCCCCACCAACTTTCATTTTGAATTATGCGAGAAAGCGATCAAGAAAGGAAAACATGTATTCGTGGAAAAACCACTGGCCCAAACCATGGACGAAGCCAGGCAGTTGGTAAAACTCGCGGAAGAGTCGGGCATCAAATGCCAGGTTGGACATGTTGAACGTTTCAATCCTGCATTTCTCTCTATAAAAGATATGTCCCTGAACCCGATGTTCATAGAAGTACACCGGCTCGCACAGTTCAACCCGAGGGGAACAGAAGTCAGTGTGATCCTTGACCTGATGATCCATGACATCGATATCATCCTGAGCCTGGTGAAAAGCGATGTAAAAAATA
>CAZQGZ010000300.1:0-2420 GCA_964592935.1 uncultured Chitinophaga sp.
AAGCAGACATACGATTTTGATGAACAGAAACCTGCCGGTCCGGCAGGCGGGGATAGAACCGGGAAAGGCTCAATGAAAATGGAATTTACAGCCACGAATGCCCGCTATGTAAAAGTTGTAGTAACAAACTGGGGCAAGATCCCCGAAGGAAATCCCGGGGCCGGCAATAAACCCTGGTTGTTTGTGGATGAAATTGAAATAATCGGACCGGAAGGAACGGATTAAGTTTTGTTATTTTATTTTGAATCTGAACGAGATCATTGAGTATTATTTATTGATTATTCTGATCAATCAGTTTTTTCAATAAATACGCTGAGCCTCATGGCATGTGAAAAAATGTGAACAGATAAGGATCTGATGAGATTTCTGAGAATAATAAGAACTCATCTCAATAGTCGAAATTTGAAGGAACACAAAGGTCACAAAGTGTACACAAAGGACACAACGCTTTTGTTATAATAATTTTCTTTTTGTTCTTTGTGCTTGCCTGCCGGTAGGCAGGATTCGTGGTGTTCTTTGTGCCCCATTTCACTTTTTAGATTGTTTATAATTATTAAAAAATATCAAAATATCAACCTGCAAAAACCTGCAAACAACCTCGCAGCATTTTTTTATCTTTACCGTTCAATCAAGCTAAATGGCGAAACGAACTGCCCAGATCGACCTGTCAGACAGTTTTGAAAAAATACCTGTAAAGATCTTCCCGACACCTAAAGAAGGTTCCGTGTTTGTGGCCCGCCAGATCGCCGCCTTTATACGTGATAAGCAGCAAAAAAATGAAAAATGCGTATTGGGTCTTGCTACCGGTTCCACGCCCAAATCATTATACAATGAACTGGTGAGGATGCATAAAGAAGAGAAGCTGAGTTTTAAAAACGTCATCACGTTCAATCTCGACGAATATTATCCCATCGACAAGGATGCCCTGCAAAGCTACAACCGTTTTATGCGTTCCAATTTGTTTGACCATATTGATATTCTCCGGAAAAATATCCATATCCCGGATGGTGAAACAAAAAAAGAAGCTATCAAAGATCATTGCCGCCGGTATGAACAGATGATAAAGGATGCAGGCGGGATCGACCTCCAGATCCTCGGCATCGGCAACAACGGGCATATCGGTTTTAATGAACCGGGTTCCGGTTTTTATTCCAAAACAAGACTGATCACACTGGATAATTCAACCCGTATTGACAATGCTTACGAGTTTGCCAATATTTCACAGGTACCCCGGCTCGCCATCACGATGGGGATCAGCACCATCCTGCAGGCAAAAAAGATATTGCTCATGGCCTGGGGCAGCAGTAAAGCGCCGGTCATCAAAAAAGCAGCCGAGGATGATGATACTGAACAGGTACCCGCCTCCTTATTGCAGAATCACGATGATGTGACCTTCGTGGTGGATGAGTCCGCGGCATCCGAACTCACCCGCAATAAATCACCCTGGCTTACCGGCGATTGCGACTGGACCGCGAAGATGATCAAGAAAGCCGTGGTGAATATGGCGTTGAAATTAAAGAAGCCGGTGTTGAGTTTAACCAATTCCGATTATAATGAATACGGTCTGAGTGACCTGTTGGTTGAGAAAGGAGATGCCTATGAGATCAACCTGCAGGTGTATTATATGCTGAGGGATTCCATAACGGGATGGCCCGGTGGAAAACCCAATGTGCATTTACCTGCACATCCCGAACGCTCTGATCCGTATCCAAAAAGAATTATCATTTTTTCTCCTCATCCCGATGACGATATTATTTCCATGGGCGGAACTTTTCAGCGTCTTCACGACCAGGGACATGAAGTACATGTGGGATACCAGACCAGCGGTAATATTGCGGTGACGGATGAATTTGTAACCCGTTTTCTTGATTTCGCCGTAGGCTTTGAAGAAATTGCCGGCATTGATACCAGTAAATCGGGCCGGATCTTACTGAATGCAAGAAAATTCCTGGCAAGAAAAAAATCCAACCAGGTTGACACACCCACCATACGTTCCATCAAAGGATTGATCAGAAGAGGTGAAGCAAAAGCCACCTGCCGCTATGTGGGGATCAAAGAAGAGAATATTCATTTTCTGAATCTTCCTTTTTATGAAACCGGAACGATCGAGAAGAAACCGGTCAGCGAAAAAGATGTCAGGATCACATTGGAATTGCTTCGGAATGTAAAACCGCACCAGGTATATTGCGCCGGTGACTTTACAGATCCGCACGGCACTCATATTGTTTGTTTTAATGTCGTGCTTGAAGCATTGAAGAGGCTTAAGGCCGCCGGGGAAGACTGGATCAATGATTGCTGGCTCTGGATCTACAAGGGAGCCTGGCAGGAATGGAATATTGAAGAAATTGAAATGGCCATACCCATGAGCCCCGACCAGGTGATGAAAAAACGCTTCGGTATTTTTATTCACCAGTCGCTAA
>CAZQGZ010000301.1:0-2412 GCA_964592935.1 uncultured Chitinophaga sp.
GCCCGGTGCAGGGATGCATCATTTATACGAAATTACCTGTTGTCCGGTCAGGCTGAGTATAAAGGAACGGATGAACAAACCGATACGTATTTTAATGTACCGAATGGCCGGTTAAAACTGCGGGAAGGGAATATTGAGAACAACCTCATTTATTATGAGCGTTCCAACCAGGCGGGACCAAAGGATTCCCATTTTCACCTGGTTAAGGTTGAAGATGCCGCAGGGTTGAAAGAAGTTTTAAAAAGATCCATAGGGATCAAAATCATTGTTAAGAAAAAGCGGGAGATCTATTATATCGGCAATGTAAAATTTCACATCGATGAAGTGCCGGGACTTGGTTCATTTGTGGAAATTGAAGCAGGTAATGTGCTCGCTGACCTGACACAGGCGAAACTGAAAAAACAGTGTGAATTTTACCTGAAGGAATTGGGGATCATGGAGGAAGACCTGGCTAGCTTGTCATATAGTGATATGCTTTTGGGAGAATTGAAATAAAAAAAATGTAAATTTGGATATGGACCTGGAATTAAGAGAACCCATTGTTGCATACGGCAAGAATAAGTTTACCGAGGAAGAATATCTTCAGATGGAAAGGCAATCGGAAGAAAGACATGAGTTTTATAGAGGAGAAATATTCCGGATGCTTGGCCATGGGGAATTGCTCGCTATGTCAGGAGCAGCCCCTGGTCACAATGAAATTTTCTCGAACCTGTTTGGAGAACTTGCTGTTCAGTTGAAAGGGAAAAATTGCAGACCCTATGGGCCTGATATGAGGATGTATATCCCGGAAAATACACTTTATACTTACCCTGATATTTCAATATATTGTAAAAGACCCATGGAAGGCCCGGATGATGATATTGCCATCAATCCAACAGTTATTATTGAAATACTTTCACCATCCACAAAGGATTATGATATGGGTGGCAAATTTGCGCTTTACAGAGACATACCAACTCTTAGGGAATATTTACTGGTTGATACAAAATCAATTAATGTTTATGCTTTCAGGATAAATGAAGGCGGACACTGGGAGCTTGAAGAATATAAAGGTATTCAGGATATTTTGCTGATTAAAGTTGTTGATGTATCAATTCCTCTTTCAACAATCTATGAATATGTAAAATTTCCGGCTACCTGATTATCACCGCACCCATTTTTCTCGTCAGTTCTATTTCCATTTTCTTCAGGTGCTCATGCGTTTTGTGAAGCGTCGAAGACTCTTCCGGGGTATGTTGTTTTTCCAGGTCAAGCTGGTTCTCCAGTAACATCCTCCTGATCTTCCGGAGTTTGAGATAATTGATGGCTGAATCCACTTCTTCGTTGGTCTTATCTTCATCCATATTGAGGAAATTCATCAGCTCTTCTTTGTTGTCCCGGGAGACCGTTTTGATGAAGTCCTCATAACTTTTTTCAAACAAATGTTTTTGATAACCGCTGGCCTGGCTGAACTCCCGCCGCCAGTGATCACTTTCTTCATAGGGGAAATTCAATAAGGATACGGCCAGGGCGCTGAGCTTTGTATCGGGGTGATAAATAAAATAGTTTTTATTCAATTCGCCGGGTTTGTCTTGAAGTACCTCCTTAAACGTTTGAATGAAACGGATTATATCAGCGTTATCGATCAGGCTGTCTTCCACCATTTCATCAAAAATATGTTCGGCGATAAGTTTTGAATCATCCCATTTCAAAATTCCATAGACCAGTAACAACCTGGCCACTTCCCGTTCCTGGAGTTCATCCTTAAACAGCAAATTGAAAGTGGCTTCATCATAATCGGTGGCTTCGGCCTGCCGGGCATTTTCTTCCGCCTTTTTCGCTTCTTCAAACGGGATCCTTCTTTCCTGGGTGGAGATCCGGTCACGGATGAATTTGTTCACCAGTGCATGCAGGCCGCTCTCATCGATCTTCAGCAATTCCGAGCACTGTTTGATATAATCCTGCTGTTTGGTAAAATCTTCGGCCTTGTTGATCTTCGAAATGGTTTCCGCCATCCTGTTCACCACCTCCGATTTTTTGGTGGAATCATTGCCCGCATCTTTCAGGGCCACTTCAAGCTGGAACAGGATAAAGTCTTTTTTATTCCGTTGTACAAATTCCCTGAATGCGGATGCACCTACTTTATTAACATAACTGTCCGGATCCTCGTTATCCGGGATCAGCACCAGTTTTACATTCAGGCCTTCCTCCAACGCAAGATCAAGACCGCGCAATGCCGCTTTTACCCCGGCCGGATCACCGTCATAGATAATCGTTATGTTGTTACTGTATTTTTTTACCAGCCGCAACTGGTCGGTGGTCAGTGATGTACCTCCGGATGCCACTACATTTTCAATGCCGGCCTGGTGCAGGGAAATGACATCGGTATAGCCTTCGACCAATAAACATTCATCCGCTTTATCGATGGCCTGC
>CAZQGZ010000302.1:0-2375 GCA_964592935.1 uncultured Chitinophaga sp.
CTGTTATTTTTACTGTTACGGGGCCTTTGAACGTTGGGGGCTCACTTCCCCCTGGGGTGATCAGTTCCTTCAAAATATTGCCCGTACGGGGTTTTACAGCACAGTTCTGAAGTCTAAATGGATTGCCCTCGGACTGCTGGGGATTTCCCTGCTGGGCGCAAGGGGTAAAAAAACTGAAAGCATTAACCCCAGATCCATCCTGATTTACCTGGTTTTGGGGTTAAGTCTTTACTTCTCCAGCACCCTCATACTGAACTTTCAGGGCACGGTGGAGCACCTGGCAACCGGGTATATGACCCTGACCGGAACAGGGTTTCTTTTAGTGCTGGCCGGGGGCAACCTGCTCAGCCGGTATATCAAAGTGAATTTGGGAAAGGATATTTTCAATGAATTGAATGAAACCTTCCCCCAGGAAGAGCGGTTGCTGGAGAATGAATATTCGATCAACCTGCCTGCTCAATATAAGTTAAGAGGCAAGGTCCGGAAAAGCTGGATCAATATCATCAATCCGTTTCGTGGTTTACTGGTTTGTGGGTCGCCGGGAGCTGGTAAGTCCTACTTTGTGATTCAGCATATCATTAAGCAGCATATCCGGAAGGGGTTTTCCATGCTCGTATATGATTTTAAATACGATGATCTTACCCGCATAGCGTACAACACATTACTTAAAAGCAAAGGTAGTTACAGAATAGCCCCGGCTTTTTATACAATCAACTTTGATGATCTTTCAAAAAGTCACCGTTGCAATCCTTTGGATGCATCTACCATGTTTGATATTACCGATGCAACCGAGGCCTCCCGATCCATTATGATGGGACTAAACCGGGACTGGATCACCAAACAGGGAGATTTCTTTGTAGAGTCCCCGATCAACTTTTTAACGGCCATTATCTGGTTCCTGAAAAAATAACAGGGCGGGAAATTTTTAACACTGCCGCATGTAATAGAATTGATGCAGGTGGATTATGAAAAATTATTTTCAGTACTAAGAACCGAACCGGAAATTGAGGTGCTGATCAATCCCTTTATCTCAGCTTATCAGAATGATGCAATGGAGCAGTTGGAAGGACAGGTTGCCAGTGCCAAGATCGGGATGGCAAAGCTGTCTTCTCCGCAACTGTATTGGGTGCTATCGGCGAATGATTTTACGCTTGACATTAATAATCCGCAAAAGCCTAAAATAGTCTGTTTGGCAAACAATCCGCAGAAGCAGCAAATCTATGGTGCTGTTCTATCGCTATATGTAACCAGGCTGATCAAACTGGTCAATCAGAAGGGTAAACTCAAATCAAGCTTGATATTTGATGAGTTCCCGACAATCTTCTTTAATGATATTGATAGCCTGATTGCTACTGCCCGTTCCAACAAAGTAGCCACTTGCCTCGGCATCCAGGATTTTAGTCAGTTAAAGAAGGATTACGGTGCGGATCAGTCCTCAGTTATTATGAATATTACCGGAAACATTATCAGCGGGCAGGTGACTGGCGAGACATCAAAATTCCTTTCAGAAAGGTTCGGGAAGATCAACCAGGTGAAGGAAAGTATTTCGATCAACAGAACAGATACTTCGATCAGCAAATCCAGTCAGTTGGATTTTGCGATTCCGCAATCAAAGATTGCGGGACTATCCTCAGGAGAATTTGTGGGTATGGTAGCCGATGACCCTACCAATAAAATAAAACTGAAGACCTTTCATTGTGAGGTACTCAATGATCATGCTCAATTGAGTGCTGATGCCAATTAATACAAAAGCCTCCCAGTCGTCGCAGAAGTTAATTCTGCGATGGTAAATGACAACTTTCGAATCATCAAAAAGGAAGTCGCTGATTTAATTGAAAATGAAATTGAAAGGATCCTAAATACTCCGGGATTGGATCGGCTAACAAAATAAGTATATACACTTAGCGTGGTTGGTAAAGGATAATTTTTATATTTAACAACTTAGCCACTAAACCCGCCACCACAATGAAGCAAACACCTCATGGTTCTTTTAATCACATAAAAGAATCATTGATACAATATCTTGAGACGCAATATAAAATTGCGGATACAACAATTTATAATGAAAGGGGTGCAATGCTTCGTTCAGGTGATAAGATTGCCCAGACTCCATTTATTGAAGCGACTCCAAATTTCACTGCCGGACATTTTCTTTCTGAACTGGAAAGGACGCATGTTCAAATTCCTGCAGGGATTTCTGATTTGGTAAGACATGGTGTACCAGTAGACAGACACCGCTTATACCAACACCAGGAAGAAGCATTATTAGCAACTTTTTCTGACCATCCCAACTTACTTGTCGCAACAGGTACAGGTTCGGGTAAAACAGAAGCATTCCTCTTGAAAAAAAAAAAAAAAATTATTAATGAATCCAG
>CAZQGZ010000303.1:0-2364 GCA_964592935.1 uncultured Chitinophaga sp.
CCGATTTCGACCTGGATATGATCGAACAGGTGAGAAGCGTGTGGCAGTTCTTCCGTGACAGAAGACCGGAGACGTATGGGAAATTAGTTGAGCTTTAGATTTAACCACAGAGAAACACAGAGATTTTTCACAGAGTACACGGTGATATGGAACTTAATGAACTAACCGGGAAAATAATAGGATTAGCTATTGAAGTGCATAGCGCATTAGGTCCTGGATTGCTGGAAAGCTCTTATAAGGAATGTTTGTACTATAAAATCGGCAAATCAGGATTGCAAGTTGAAAAGGAAAAACCGATGCCGCTTGTTTTCGAAGGTGTAAAACTTGAATGTGGTTATAGGATTGATTTGCTTGTTGAAAATAAAATAGTCATTGAAATAAAAAGTGTAGATGCCTTGAATGATATTCATCTTGCACAAACACTTACTTATATGAAACTTGGCGATTATAAACTCGGGTTATTAATGAATTTTAATGTCGTCAAGCTAAAAGACGGAATAAAAAGAGTTATTAACGGCACTCTGTGATCTCTGTGCAACACTCAGCGCCCTCTGTGGTTAAAAAAATAATTATGGCAATTGGAAATAACAGACTAACCAAAGAACAGTACGAACAAAACTTCGCCGACATTCACCCGCCGTATGAAAATAGTACGGCTGCCAAGGTGGATGCCAACCGTTGTTTGTTTTGTTATGATGCCCCCTGTACCAAAAGTTGTCCCACCGGCATTGATGTTCCCAAATTCATTAAACAGATCGCAACAGAAAATATAAAAGGCTCTGCTCATACTATTTTTTCATCCAACATTATGGGAGCCGGTTGTTCCAAAGTTTGCCCGGTGGAAAAATTATGTGAAGGCGCCTGTGTGTACAATCTGCTTGAAGAAGAACCCATTCCCATTGCAAGATTACAACGCTATTCCACTGAGAAAGCAATGAAGAATAAATGGCAGTTGTTTGAAAGAAAACCACCTGTTGTTAAAAAAGTAGCCGTCGTTGGCGCAGGGCCCGCCGGATTAAGTTGCGCCCATACATTATCCAGGGAAGGAATTGATGTAACAATTTATGAAAAAGAAAGCAAGGGCGGCGGATTGATGACCTATGGCATTGCAGCCTATAAAGTCACTCCGCAGTTTTGCGAAGATGAAGTGAATTATATCACTTCCATCGGCGGTATTGAGATCCGATACAATCATGAATTAGGGAAAGACATCACGCTTGCCCAACTGAAAAAAGAATATGATGCGGTATTCCTCAGCTTTGGCGTGGGGATCGCAAGACAACTTGAAATACCCGGGGAGAAACTGGAAGGCGTGGTGGATGCCATCTCTTTTATTTATGATATCCGGTCCAAAGGTTATTCTTCCGTGCCGGTGGGTGATCATGTAGCCGTGATCGGCATGGGTATGACGGCCATTGATGCGGCCACACAGGCCAAACGCCTGGGCGCAAAACAGGTGACCATGATATACCGCAGAACCGAAAAAGAAAAACCCTGCACACAGCATGAACTGGACATTGCCATGCTCGACGGTTGCGAAGTGATCTGGCTGGCAGCGCCACAAAAAATCAAAGGTTCGGGGGGAAAAGTAAAACAACTGGTCTGCAGTAAAATGAAGTTGGGTGACCCCGATTCATCGGGGCGCCGTTCTCCGGTTGATACCGGCGAAACATTTACGCTGAATGTGGACATGGTGATTAAAGCAGCGGGACAGGTGCCTTTTGAAAAAGTTGTCAAGAAGAATAAACTGGATAATAAGAACGGAAAGATCGTGATCAACGAGAACTGTGCAACCAATATCAAAGGTGTATTTGCGGGTGGTGATGCGGTGAATGGAGGGAAAGAAGTGGTGGATGCGGTACAAGCAGGAAAAGTTGGGGCAAAGGCAATACTTTCTTATCTGAATATAAATTAACCACAGAGAACACAAAGAGAAATCACAGAGAACCACAGAGACTCTCAGTGCATTCTGTGTAAAAACCCGGTGCCCTCTGTGGTAAAAAATAAAACTATGGCAAACATAGAATCAACCTTTCTCGGCATCAAATCCCCCAACCCTTTCTGGCTGGCTAGCGCCCCTCCTACCGATAAAAAATACAATGTGCTCCGGGCCTTCGAAGCCGGCTGGGGTGGCGTGGTGTGGAAAACATTGGGGAGCCAGGTAAAGAATGTTTCTTCAAGATATTCTGCCGTTGATTTCAACGGCGGCCGTGTGATGGGTTTTAATAATATTGAACTGATCTCCGATCGTCCCCTCCATATCAACCTGAAAGAAATTACCGAGTGTGTAAAATTATTTCCCGACCGTGCCATGATCGTTTCCCTGATGGCTGACAATGACAGGAAGAGCTGGCATGAACTGAT
>CAZQGZ010000304.1:0-2361 GCA_964592935.1 uncultured Chitinophaga sp.
CCCCTTGCCGATCTTGATAAACAGCAGGAGGAAGATGATGAGGGTGATTGCAAGCTCACTTTTCATTATAGTTATTATGCCAATCATTACTTCTTATTAATTATTTACCACTAACCCTGTTCATTATTTCTTCTGCACCCGGACTGAGTAAATCATTCAGCCATCCCGGTGCAATTCCAATTGCCAGGATCCCGGCTATTAAGATCACAGCAGCCAGTTTTTCTTTCCATGTTGCATCGCCCAGTGTTGAAAAACTTTCCCTGATAGGGCCCATGGCTGTTCGGCCAACGGCTCTTAATATATATACCGCTGTCACCACGATCGACATACATGCAGCAATCGTGGCCATGCGATGAAACGCATCTGCATGTTCCCAGGAACCCATGAAAACAGTCATTTCAGCTACGAATCCACTCAATCCGGGTAAACCCAATGAACATAATCCCACAATAAAAAATACCGTGGTGATAAAGGGCATTGTTTTCATCAACCCGCCCATTTCACTTACCTGCCTGGTATGTGTACGATCGTAGATCATCCCGATCACAGCAAAGAAAAGGGCCGTCATTAATCCATGACTCACCATCTGCATCACGGCACCTGTCATCGCGGTTTTGGTTAACATACCGATACCCAGCAAAACAAAACCGCAATGGCTCACTGAAGAATACGCATTGATGTATTTTAAATCCTTCTGCATCATGGTAGCAAAGGCGCCATATAAAATCGCGATGGTTGATAATACAATGATGATCGTGGAATATTCTTTGGCTCCTTCCGGCATGATATAGGTGGCCACCCGGAGACATCCATAACCTCCGAGTTTCATCGAAATACCCGCGAGGAACATTGACCCCGCAGTCGGAGCAGAAGAGTGACCATCGGGTACCCAGGTATGTAAAGGAAACAAAGCCGTGAATACACCAAAGCCAACAAACAACAGGGGGAAGACGATACGCTGTGTTCCGATGGGAATATTCAGTTTGGATAAACTCAGCAGGTCAAAACTATGACCGGAAGAAAAATACAAACCAAGAATGCCAACCAATACCAGCGCCGAACCACCCATCAGCATTAAAGCGAGTTTGTTGGCGCTGTATTCTTTCTTTCCGCTTCCCCAGATACCAATGAGTAAATATTTGGGGATAACGGCAATTTCAAGAAAGAAGAATAATACAAACAGATCAAGGGAAATAAAAAATCCATATGCGCCGAGCGCCAGTAAAATAAGCAGGGAATAAAATTCTTTGGTCATTTTCTCAATGTTCCAGGAAACCAATACGCCGGCTATCACTACAAAAGCAGTAAGCAATATCATGGCTATGGAAATTCCATCAACACCCAGGTGGAAATTGATATGCCAGGCCGGGAAAAGGGAATAATTCTGTTCAAATAACATTTGTGCCGTATTGCCGGCAGCTCTTTCATTCCGGAAAGCGAATAATAAGGCAAAGGCCAAAACAAGCTGAACTGCAGAACCCGCCAGGGAAATCCATCTTACCTGCTGTTTATTTCGTGACAATAAAGCTGCCACCGCAGTGATCAATGGAATTAATATGAGTAATATCAGGTTCATTCCTATTATTTCAATACATAAATAAACAATAAAGCCAGGCCGATCACACCCGCGAGAAAGTAAATGGCATAGTGCTGTACTTTCCCGGACTGTAATTTTTTAATGCTTTCCGACAGGGCGGCTGTTGTATTACCGGTTAGGTTGATCAGCCCGTCCACCACATTCTTATCAAACCAGGCCGCCGGGCGTCCGATCAGGTTGAAGAATATTTTTTTGGTGATGAACGTATAAATTTCATCAATATAAAATTTATTGTATGCCGTTTTATACAATCCATTTAATGATGCGGCCAGTTTTTCCGGTCTTTCATTTTGTTTTTTATACAGCCACATGGCCGTTAAGATCCCCAGCAACCCGATGGCTACCGGTGCAATGGAAAACTTAAGATGGACATGACTTTCCATTGCATTTCCATCCGTACTGACGAATTTACCAAAAGGAATAAAGCCTGCAGCAGCAGCACCGAAGGCCAGCAATATAAGCGGCATCATCATGGAGAAGCCACCTTCTCCATGTTTTTCACTATGAATCTCATGAGGTTTATTCCAGAAAATGGAAAAATACAATCGGAACATATAAAAAGCGGTAAGCCCCGATGTGATCAGTGCGATATAATATATAATGGTATTGTTCTGATAGGCGGCCAGCAAAATTTCTTCCTTACTGAAGAAACCGGCAAAGGGCGGAACCCCGGCAATGGCGAGACAGGCTATCAAAAATGTGATATGCGTGATCGGCATAAATTTTCTCAATCCGCCCATGTCTTTCATTTCATTGCTGTGTAT
>CAZQGZ010000305.1:0-2335 GCA_964592935.1 uncultured Chitinophaga sp.
GAAGGGCATTTTCACCCTCAATAATATCTCTTATGTTCTTTATTGTCCTCTTGTCTTCATATCTGTTGGGAAGAAAATATAAGAGATCCTCTAGGGTTTTGAGCCCTTTCTGGCCCAGCAAAGTGGCAATCTTTGGCCCAACGCCTTTCACATACTGTATTGATTTTTTTGTAATGTCATTTTCCTTTTCCATCGAAGCTTTTTATATTACAATATTGTGATTAAAATGGTAATCATTAACAGCAGATTATTTTCTTTTTTCTATTTGTGTATGTTTTTTTTAACCTGCTCTGGGGATTGAATTATAACCGCCGGGGCATTGCTTACCAGCTCGGGCTGGATGTAAAAAAATATTCCCTGGCGGACCTTGATACATTGACCACGGTGATCCAGGACCGGGTGAATTATTATGCGGATTTTGTCAGCGAAGCAGCACGGGATTCATTTGATAAGAAGAAAAATTTATTTTCCGGGGCAACAGAAGCCTATGGTGAACTGGGGAAAAAATATTCATTCATTAAATACAGTCCCCGTTCGGTAAAGCCATCCATTTACAGCTACCTCGGAAATTATTTTGGCTTCCAGGGTTATTATAATCCCTTCTCCGGGGAGGGACAGGTGAATACGACCATTCCCCGTTTCCTCGAACCCTTTGTAACCACACATGAAATAGCACACCAGTTGGGTTATGCCAAAGAGAATGAGGCCAACTTTGTCGGTTACCTCGCCTGCCGTGCTTATGAATCCAATATTTTCCGGTATTCTGTATACCTTGATATGTATAATTATGCCATCGGCGAGGTGATCCGTCGGGATACCGCACTGGCAAGATCATTCCAGGAAAAAAGACATCCGCAGGTCGTGAAGGATATAAAGGAACTGTATGATTTTTTCCGCAGGTATCGAAACCCGGTCCAGGATATGGTTTTGTGGGGATATAATTATTTCCTGAAAGCCAACAACCAGCCGGCTGGGAAGAGGAGTTACAATGAAGTGGTAGCCTGGATGATCGCTTATTATAAAAAATTCGGGAAGGAAGCTTTGTGAACAAAAACCCGGAGCATTTGTTATCACTGTATGAATAACCTGGTAAAACTTGTCATTGCGATTGCTATCCCGGTAGCGGTGGGTGCCACCAGCGGGTTTTTTACAGCGAGCAGTGTTGGCAGCTGGTATCAAACGATTAACAAACCCTCGTGGAATCCGCCCGGCTGGATCTTCGGGCCCGTTTGGACAACACTTTATGTACTCATGGGAATAGCGTTGTACCTGGTGTGGAAATCAGAAGCAGGCACAGCGTTGAAAAAAACAGCGATCAGTTTATTTGCCGTTCAATTAATCTTAAATTTTTTCTGGTCTTTTATTTTTTTTAAACAGCAACAGATTGGCTGGGCATTGGTGGAAATCATCGTGATGTGGCTTTTTATCCTGCTGACCATTTTTGCCTTTGCGAAAGTAAACAAAACCGCCGCCTGGTTGCTGGTGCCTTATATCAGTTGGGTGAGTTTTGCTTCCATATTAAATTATACCATCTGGAAACTGAACAGCTAACAGCTAATAGCTAACAGCTAAAACTTATTCTTCCACATCATACTCTCCACCGGCTTATCGGGCTGGTTACTGTACTTGGAATTTTTCTTCTGGTTGTATTTGATTTCAATTTCACCGTCAACCGGGAAATAGATCAGCTGGCCGATGGGCATGCCTTTGTACACTTTCACGGGTTGTTTTACGGATATCTCCAGGGTCCAGTTTCCGCAGAATCCCACATCCCCTTTGCCGGCCGTGGCATGGATATCAATACCGAGACGACCGGTAGATGATTTGCCTTCGAGGAATGGCACATGGGCATGGGTTTCGGTGTATTCTTCGGTGACACCGAGATAGAAGATATGCGGATACAAAACCATTCCATCATCCGGGATTTCAAAATACTCAATATGGTTGTGCTTTTTTGCATCGATCATGTGTTCTTTGTACGTGGCCAGTGTTTTTCCCAAATGCACATCATAGGAATTGCTGCCGAGGCATTCCCGGTCGTAAGGGACTATTTTGATAGTGCCTTTTTCTATTTCTTCCAGTATCCTTGTATCTGATAAGATCATTATTAATTATTTATAGTAACTATCCGATGTTGAAACGTAACAGTATTTCGTCGTGTACTTTGTGGTTCGTCGTGTTCTTTGTGTTCCGGAAATTTAGGAGCACAAAGAACACAAAGCGACACGAAGGACACAACGATAGCTTATCTTCGTTTAGGCTCTGCAATAATAAATCTAAAATCTGCAATCTAAAATCAAAAATCCCTTTTGTGCCGATTTTTTTTCAACACCAG
>CAZQGZ010000306.1:0-2320 GCA_964592935.1 uncultured Chitinophaga sp.
AATACCATATAAGATCCCTTCGTTACCAGTGGCGCATACAGTTCCAGTTCACGCAGCACATGATCATGTGTATGATTGGAATCAAGGCAAACCATTATATTTTTATAATCCTTTGCGAAATGCTTTATCTGGTCTACCACGTAAGGATCCGTGGAAGACCCCTGAATCATGGTGATGTATTTATAAAATGGGCTCGCCTCAATTTCCCGGCGGTTATGCTCGCGGATGTCAATATCCACCGCCAGTACTTTCCCGTTATTCCCCAATAAATGCATCATGGAAGCGGAAAATATGACAGACCCGCCGTGTGCGATCCCCGTTTCTATAATCAGATCGGGTTTTACCTGCCAGATCACTTCCTGCAGCGCAATAATATCCTGCGGAAATTTAATGATCGGGCGCCCCAGCCAGCTGAAATTGTAGATATATTTATATTTATCGGCATGCAGCATCCAGTCCAGGGATTTTTCTTTTAAAACCCTGTCATTTTTCATCTCATCCATCGCCTTCCGGCGTTCTTCTTTAAATTGTTGAATAGGATCCATTGCTGATTGTTTTTTCCAGGTTTATAAATATTTCCGTAATTGCCGAAGCAAGGGTATAGTCATGGCGCTCCTCAAATCCCGCCTCTCTCATCTTTTCCATTTTCACGCGAAACAGATTCGGCCGGTCAGGTTTTTCCCCCAAAACCTTTACTACACCATTTTTCTTATACCTGTCCTGGTAGATGGCCAATACCTGTTCGGCCACCTCCAGGATAGCGGCGTTGCAGGTGGACGCGATATTATAAATTTCGAAGCCTTTTTTATCCAATTTTAACAGGCATTCCAGACCCCGGCAAACAGAAGAAAGACTTACAAAATTACGGGTTTGGCGTCCTGACGAATGCAGTGTTATCACCCCGGATGAAAATAACTCTTTACAAAAACAACCAGGCACCAGTGTCCAGCGATCGATAAAAGGTGTGGTAAATCCTCCATATACATTAGAGGGGCGCACCACCATACCTGAAAGATTAAATTTACGGGCATACATTTCCACGTATTGCTCGCCAAACAAATGATTGAGCCCGTAATCGTTCGTACAATGTACAGGAGTTAGTTCGTCAATTTCACCGGTAAGCTCTGTGCCGTAAACCTGGAAAGTGGAGAAATAAATTATCTTCGGAATATGCGAGTTGACACAATAATTCAAAACATTCCGGGTTCCTATCGCGCTTAACATCACGCCATCCGCAGGGTTCTTAGAAACAATATCATTAGCCGTAGCGGTATGAATAATGGCGTCCACACCTTCAACTTCCAAAGCCGCGAAATCAGCCTCCCGTAACACATCGAGCTTTCTCCTGATCATTTTATTGCCCGATCCGTCGGGAATGCCGGCCGTATCGCGGGCGGTGGCTACGACAGAATGTCCCAATGCCGAAAAATAATTACAAAGGCAGGAACCAATAAACCCGCCGGCTCCTGTAATCAGTAATTTCATAGTTGCAATCCTTTAAAGGTGTTTCTGTCAATAAAAGGAATTGCCTGGTCTTTCATTGAAACTTTGCTGACGGGATTGGGCCACTGAATCCCGACTGCGGGGTCCGCATAATGGACCCCTCCCTCCGACTCTTTATGATAAGGCGCCGAAACCATATAAATTATTTCCGAAGAAGGGGAGACGGACTGGAATCCATGGGCAAACCCCTTCGGAATATATAGCATGTTCATATTTTCGGCGGAAAGGTAGGCGCCAAACCATTTTAAAAAGCTGGGAGATTCAGCCCGCAGGTCCACAATAACATCAAATATGACGCCCGAGATACATTTAACCAGTTTCACTTCTGCGTGCGGCGGGTATTGAAAATGCATTCCCCTTACTGTGTTTTGAACAATTGTTTGTGAATGGTTGCATTGAACAAAGGATTGTTCTAACCCGTGTTTCCCAAATTCATCTTCACAGAACCACCTGGAAAAAAAGCCCCGGTCGTCCCGCATAGGCCGGGGAGTAATTAAATAAGCGCCGGCCAGAATTGTCTGTTCAAATGTCATACTTGATTAATCTGAATACCCGATTATCTTCGCGGGATTGCCAACCACAATAGCGAAGGGGGGAATATCACCTGTAACAATGGTGTTGGCGCCGATAATGGCGCCGTTCCCAATCGTCACCCCCCGCAAAACTGAAGAATCGTGCCCCAGCCACACATCATCGCCTATAATGATTTCCTTTTCCTTAATATCATAGTCATTCGTCATCCGGTAGCCTTTTGTACGGATATGTTCCCAGTCTTTTCTTCTTTCCAGGTGGTTTTTGGGATGGGAAATATTATCAA
>CAZQGZ010000307.1:0-2313 GCA_964592935.1 uncultured Chitinophaga sp.
GGGGATGGTACTGAAATATACGCCCGGCAATTACCGGCTGGTCGTCCCCATATCTGGTCCTCCGCTACATTATATGATGGCCTGGTCATCCAAAAAAGGGAACATTGGTTCGCAGCATTTCTCAACCGAAACCCATTTCCCACCCAGGAGGATATCCTCCATTTTCACCGCTTCAGCGGTGATGGAGACCAAAGCAATGACCTGCTCATGAGCCGCGACGGCATTTATTCAACCGTCAGCATTACAGGTATCCTTCTTACTGCTGACCGCGGCAATATGAAATATATAGATGTAAAGCATAACAGAATGGTAGAGCGAAACATGGAATTAAAAACTAAAACAACACCGGCATGATCAGGAAAATTTTATATCATCCTTTTTTTATCAGGCTCTTTCATTGGGAATTCTGGCCTCATCATGTGGTGTATGCACCCGTTTATTTGTATGGGTGCTGGCTTTGCCTGAGGGCAAGATCTTTTTTCTTCTTTAATACCTCCAATCCCTCTATCATCAACGGCGGATTCCTCATGGAATCCAAGAAAGCTATTTATGATATGATCCCGGAAATGTATTACCCGGCCACCTTATATTTTAAAGCCGGGACGGACCCGGGGGAAATTATCGATACGGTACAAAAACAAAAATTGAAATTTCCCCTGGTAGGCAAACCTGATATCGGCATGCAGGGGCTCTCCGTAAAAAAACTGGAAACGGAAAAAGAAATACAGGATTATGCCCGTGATTCCAAAGTTGATTTCCTGGTACAGGAATTTGTGCCATTTAATAACGAGGTCGGAATTTTTTATTATCGTTATCCCGGTGAAAGAAAAGGGCACATTTCAGGTATCGTAAGCAAAGAGTTCGTAAGCGTCACCGGAGATGGTGTTTCAACGGTCATGGAATTGCTGAAAAAAGATAAACGGTATGTGTTGCAATTGCCGGTATTGAAAAAAACATTTGGTGAGCAATTGCAAAAGGTCCTGGAAAAAGGGGAGGAGTTCATGCTGGTTCCTTACGGCAATCACGTGCGGGGTGCAAAATTTGTTGATGCAAGTCATTTGACCGATGAGCAACTGACTTCTTCCATGGATGCGGTTTGCCGGCAGGTCAGTGGTTTTTATTACGGCAGGCTTGATATCCGTTTTAATACCTGGGAAGAATTGCGGGAAGGAAAGAATTTTTCCATCATTGAACTGAATGGCGCCGGCAGTGAACCCACACATATCTACGATCCCAGGCATTCCATCTTTTTTGCCTGGAAGGAAATCATAAGGCACCTGAACATTTTATGGAAGATCAGCCGCATGAATCATCAGCGGCTGAAAAAACCTTATATGAAAATCAGGGCGGGACTGAAAATGTTCAGGGAAAATAAACAGTATGTAAAACTGATTAATGGTTCTCTCCAGCAAAGGGCATGAAATCTATGAAACAATTTTCTATCATATTTTTTTGGGGAATGATCATCAGTTTCCTCGGCACATTGCCACCGGGAGCACTGAATATCACAGCTACACAGATCGCTGCGCAAAAGGGCCGGGAAGCCGCTTTGATTTTTGCATTAGCATCCATGATCACCGAAGTTATTATTGTGAGGATAGCCCTTGCGGGTATGAAAAAGATTTTTGACAGGAAAAGGTTATTCCGGGTTTTGGAATGGGTCACTGCTGGTTTGTTGCTGGCTATGACCGCCGGGTGTTTTATTGCTGCCGTTAAAATGGGAGGTATTGCCAATATACTTCCCGATTATCATTTACCTCCTTTTGCTACCGGGGCATTCATGACACTGATCAACCCGTTGCATATTCCGTTCTGGCTGGGCTGGACCTCTGTATTGATGAAAAAAGGAATTATGTCGCCGGGCCCGATACAATATAACGGGTACCTGGCCGGCATCGGGCTGGGAACTTTTTTAGGTTTTCTTGCCTTTATTTTTACCGGTCAATATTTGCTTACTTCATTTGAAAGTAACCAGTTTATCATTTGCATGATTGTCGGTATCATATTAATGATCGTGGCTGCCTTGCATATTAAACGAATGATAAAATCACCGGTATCTTTCAGCTATGTGAAATTTAAAGATGAAATTGAAAATAATGGTTAATGCTACCAGGTTAAGAAGAAAAAAATCAGCCTTCCCTTTTGATCCCCATTTTTTTCATCCTGGCTTCCAGGGTGGTGGGATTTAATCCAAGAATTTTTGCAGCGCCTTTTTCCCCGCTGACTTTCCAGTTTGTTTTTTTCAACACTTCAATGATATGTTCTTTTTCCACATCTTCCAGTTTTTCAACAGAAATTTTTTTCCCGTTACCG
>CAZQGZ010000308.1:0-2268 GCA_964592935.1 uncultured Chitinophaga sp.
AAAAATAAAAGAATGGTTTTTCTCCAAACCGGTCCCTTGCTGCAAATAATTCTTTTTCTGCTGAATCCCAGATGGCAAAGGCAAACATGCCGTCAAAATGATCCACGCATTCATCTCCCCAGCAATCATAGGAAGCGGCAATGACTTCCGTATCTGTTTGTGAACGGAATGAATATCCTTTTTTCCTCAATTCTTCCCGCAGTTCGATATAATTATAGATTTCTCCATTGTGAACAATGGTATACCTCATCCCCAACCCTTCTCCACTGCGTGGAGAAGAGGAAAGCAGGAAGGGCTGATGTCCCGCCTCACTCAGATCAATAATGGAAAGACGACGGTGGCCCAGTAAAACAAGACCGGAATCATTTTGCCAGTAACCTTCTCCATCCGGGCCGCGGTGAGCCAGCGCGCCGGTCATTTTTTTCAGATGATCCGGTTGATAAACCGAAGAATTGCTTTGAATGATTCCGGCGATACCACACATACTGTAAATATCCAACTAATAAATTCCAAATCCCAAAAGGAAAGATAGCCGGGAGAAAATATTTTAAAAGGTAACGGGCAATGAAACTTTGGTATTGTCCCAGGCAATGATAAGGTTGCAGCCGGTATTGGTTTTTTCAAATAGCATGGCCAGGGACTCTATGGGCGTTTCTGTTTTTTGTGTTGGAACGGTCACTCTCACCACATCTTTTTTACTGTCGTATTTAAAAGCTCCCCAGGTATCTGTTTCACGGTTGATGATCATGGTCCACGATGTATCACTGGCAATGGCATATAATGTATAACGGCCGCGGATAACCCGTTTACCACCGATCCTTACATGTTTGTGAAATTCGATCTCGGTAGCTTCATTGGCGCCCACCCGCCATACTTCACCATATTTCACCAATCCGCCAAAAATGACCCTTCCCGATTTTTGCGGGCGGCTGTAGATGACACGGGCCACCAGGGGTTCTGTAATTTTATCCTGGATCTTTAGTACCGGGTAATTGGCCGGGTAATAACTCATGTCCATCGGGGATTTATCGAGGGGGGGCAAGCCACCTGTTTGTGCCCTCAATGCAAACACGGATATAAATGCGATAATAACGGTGAATATTTTTTTCATATGCTTAATGTTAATACAAAAATAGACGTTTCGGTTTTTTAAACATGCCCCTTATAGGGTGTCCGGGTTTTGTTGCTGCAAATTTTCAAATTCCCTCCGGGCAAACAATTTTAATTCACTCCAGAATTGACGATAACAAAGCAGCAACGGTTGGTAATGTTCTTCAAACAGCCGAAAAGCAGTTTCGCTTTCAGTAAGATAAGCCGCTCTCCTGACCACACCGCCCAGGCTTTTCCCGGTTCCCCACCGGGTGCGGTAATGATAGAGCCAGTTATGTTCTTTCATATACGGAAATATCAGCGCAAATTTTTCGGGCAACCATTGTTCATACCTGTCAACAGATGAATATACCTGCAGGGAAAAGTCATGTAAAGATGATTCCATGAATTCATTTTCATCCACAGCGAGGTAATGATCGAAAACCACGTCAACCAGGGCACCGGAATATAAACGGTAATGAGGACGGAAAATCTCTTTTGCTTTTTTCGTGGCTTCATGCGCATCCGTAAAAATATCAATAGCCCGGTGCAGGGCTATTCCGTTGCGGATGCCGGGGGGGAAATCAAATTTCTTTTTGCCTTTTACAAAATCGCTGATCAGGTTTCCCACCAGGATTTCCGGTTCATTAAAAGACAAATATGCGTGGGCCAGGTAATTGATAAAAAGAAATTGATTCTATGTTTTGAAAAAATGAAACCTGTTTGCAAATCTCATTATGTTTTATTTAGCATCAAAATTTCGTCCGGACATTGTCTGCAAAGGATAAACGGTAACTAACAGTGCCGGACGGTTTTTATAAGGCAACCTGTTTTAACAGTAGTTAACACTCCATTCCATTGGTCATTCAGGCGCGTCCATTGGTCACAAATGATTATAACAGGGGTGTAACCTGTTATACCTTTATATCGTCATAGATTACAGAAAAGACAAAAAATGAACCTAAACCTTCTAAATAAACAAATTATGAAAAAGATGATTGTAATGCTGGCATTGATAGTGAGCGGTTTGACCTCTTATGCCGGCAGCACTTTTAGCAAGCCGATGGCTGATAAAGGTGAAGAAATAGTAACCAAGAAAGTATTGGATGCCTTCCATTCTGATTTCAATACGGTAAAAGATGTGGAGTGGTCAGCCGGGACTGATTTTTACAAGGCCTC
>CAZQGZ010000309.1:0-2166 GCA_964592935.1 uncultured Chitinophaga sp.
GGAAGCTTACCTGCGGGACATTGAGCACCTGACGGTCTTCCTGGAAGAAAAAGGTAAACTTGTTAATCCCGCTGAGCTCAAACTGAAAGACCTGCAGCAGTTCATCAAATGGATCTCGGAATTAAGCATGTCCGGTACCTCGCAGGCAAGGATCATCTCCGGTATCCGGGCATTTTATAAATATTGCCTGCTGGAAGATATCACGAAGAGCGACCCCACCGCCCTGCTGGAAGCGCCCAAACTAAAAAGATCCCTCCCCGATACCCTCCGGTTTGAAGAAATTGAAAAGATGATCGCGGCCATTGACCTCAGCAAACCGGAAGGCGGGCGGAATAAGGCCATTCTCGAAACGCTTTACAGTTGCGGCCTGCGGGTGAGCGAGCTCACGGGTATTCGTATTTCACAACTTTACCTGGATGTGGGTTTTATCCGGGTAACGGGTAAAGGTGATAAGGAAAGGCTGGTCCCCATCGGCAGCAGTGCCGTAAAGTATCTCAATCTCTATAAGAATACGATCCGTGTACATATCAAACCTCAAAAAGGAAATGAGGATATCCTTTTCCTGAACAAAAGGGGGGGCCGGTTATCAAGGGTTATGATCTTTTATATCATCAGGGACTTGGCGGTGAAAGCAGGTATCAAAAAAACCATTTCCCCACACACTTTCCGGCATTCATTCGCCACCCACCTGGTAGAAGGCGGAGCCGATCTGCGGGCCGTGCAGGAAATGCTGGGTCATGCCAGCATCACCACCACGGAGATCTACACCCATCTTGACCGCGAGTTTTTACGGAAAACACTGGAACAGTTTCATCCGGGTTTTAAATCCTGATTTGAACCATATAGAACACATAAATCACATAGTTTAGATTCTCCTTCTGTGTGTTGGATGTCAGGTGTGGCTCAAACGAAGTTCAACAAAGGATTTACTGCACTATTAATTTTTCCGTAAGCCTTTTCCCTGTTTTTTTATTGGTAATAACCAGGAAATATACACCTGCCGTCACTGCAGGAATATCAAGATTCAGTAACCGGGCATCGGTATCGATCCAGATCTCCCGTTGATGAAAGGGTTGACCGGCCGGATTTATTAATTGGAGCGTATAATAACCTTCATCATTATTTTTCCATTCAATGTTGATGCTGCTGGCAGGATTGACTGGATTTGGGAAAATACTCAATGATTCGGAAGGGTTTTCTTTAACTAATACAGGCTGTTCCAGTACATCACTACTTTTTTTATTAACGCGTTTCAATGAAATCATTCCGGCCATAGTAACAACCACTTCACCTCCCGTAAAATCAATTCTTTTTGTCTTAATCGTCATAAAGTTATTTGCTTCTGCTACAATTTCCTTTCTTTCAATAAAACCGCTAACTACCAGTATACTCCCGGGTATTGCCTCCATCCGGAAACAGCCTTTTTCATTAGTAGCTACACCCGTTCCTGAACCTTTTACAATCACAGACGCACCCATAACAGGTGTTCCCGTTTCATCAATAACAACCCCTTTAATTTCCATCTTCACCTGAACTATATTCTCGACTTCCCCCTTTAAAAATTCATATGAAGGCTTCCCCATCACCGGTTCCAAACAAACCGGGTCCGGTTGAATTGTTGCAAATTCCCGGACCGGGTCGACAATAGTATCCTGAATATAAGGCCGAATGTTTTGCGGGTTGGATACCATCCCCAGAACTCTTAAATCGTCATAAACGTGCTTGCGGGTTGTGTCGGATTGTATATTCTCCACTTTAATTTTACCCTGCATCCTGGAAGCCGAAGATTTGAGAGAGACAATAAAAGCAGGTAACGCCATGCCAAAAAAATACTTTAACCAGGGGATCCGCTTTTTCGGGATATCGATCTCGCGGTCCAGCTGGTCAGACATGAACCGGCCGCAAACAGAACCAGTGGAAGGTTTCCTGAAAAACTCCGCCACCTGACGGTCACTCATGTTGCTGAAGTCAACCACCTGCTTCCGGCAGGAACCGCAGAATTTCCCTTTTTCCACCGGGGTCATGGCATCCCAGTCTTCGTGACAGGGCTTGGGGATGGTAAGCTGTATCTTTTTACTCATAGAACAGAAATAAAATTTAAAAAGGGAGTTCCGTAAAAACGGAACTCCGACAATCACTAACCGGCTGTTAAATGATCAGTTATTA
>CAZQGZ010000310.1:0-2163 GCA_964592935.1 uncultured Chitinophaga sp.
TGGAAACCTCATAGGCTGTGAGGATCCCGTCCTCCACTCCAGTCACGGGATGACCCTTCCAGGCATTATTGGCTCCGGCCAGGGCCAGCCCCGAGCGGATGAGGGGGTTATCGGATTGTTTGAAGATAGAAATGCCACTTGATTCATTATGTTTTATCGTTGTCTGAGGATCGGGAAAAAAATATCCATGTGAGGCTATATGTATTATTTCAGGAGAAACATTTCCCGACAAGGACTTAAAGGATTCTTCTGTCGCATGCAGGCTATCCAGCACTTTTACGGAGAAATGATTTTGATTTGCCAGTTCCCCAATAGCTTTTATTTCCTTTTGCGAGCCTGGCAGAAAACTGAACTCCGGAACGCCTTCTACTCTTAGCTCTTCCGGCAATGACCGGAAGGCCATCTGCCCCGGCTGGGAAACGGAAACAGCATTCCTGATACTAATGGAATCCGAACTGAATTCAATGGCCCCGTATAACACCAATTTGTCATCCTGCTCAAGACAGGATAGCGCATCTTCTCCTGCAAAAGAAGTGGTATTTAGCTGTATCAGCCTGTACTTATCACTCAAAAACTGGTTGGGGCCCGCCGTCAAAGCACTGAAAGCAATTTTATGCAAAATCCCATCAGGTGCGTAATATATTGTTTTAATCCCCGATAGCCTGCTTTCCAATGGTTTCCAGATAATATCATAAATAGTTTTTTTGGCAGATGATTTAAGTTTATTTAAATACAGGTATTTTATCTGGGTCTGCCCCAGTTGAGCACCCCACTTTTTTACCAAATCCGCAAATTCACGCCATTCGAACAATTTGATCAACTCGGGTTCCGACTTATCCTTTCTGATCAGCAGTGCAGTATAATAAACACTGTCGGTCCAGCGCACTCCATCATGGTATTTGAATGAAGCAAATTCGATAGCAGCTTCTTCATTGTTCAGTTTATCCTGAATCGCTTTCCAGAAATGTGCCCGGTGTTGCTGATTCCCGGATTCTGTGAGTATTTTTGTCAGTTCCTTTTCGAGCAGATCGGCCCTTTCCGTCAACAGGCTATCTCTTCCGCCTCTTTCTTCAATCGGTTTTGTCAGCCAGTAAGCCAGTTGTTCACGGGTGTCAATCCATAGGTAATATTTTTTTCTGACCGAAGTATCTTTTGAGGAGCTAATTAAATGTCTGAAATTTTGCACATCGCCCAACACAATATTGCGTGTGGCTAATGCTGCGTTATATAGATAGCCGTCCCTGAAACAAGACAATCCTGACCATCCCGCTGATAATAATTCTTCCTGTAAATCTTTAATAGACAGAATATATTTCATTTTCTCTGATTCGGAAGTAAATTGAAATACCTTGCTAATGAGTAGTTGCTGCGTATTAAAGGCTTCTATATAGAAATCCTGAGCGCGGTCATTATTCCCCATTAACCTGGATAGCCCGGCGAGGCTCCGGCAACTTTGAATATAATATGCATTTTCTTTTCCCAATGATTTCTCATTTATGTTTTTAGCTATATTGAAAAGCGAGTCCGCCTCTTGATATTTATGGGTTTTCAGGAAAACCTTTCCCAGGTTTTCAATATTTGCTGCATAATCCGGATTTTCCCTGCCCAGCTCTTTTGCATATATATTTTGTGTGATCTCAAAATAGATCTTAGCCGAATCATTCCGACCCATATCAAAATACAAGGATCCGAGGATATTACATGTTTTGCCATATGCTTCGTTTTCTTCGCCGAATAAAGCCCGTTTGATGGCCATACTCTCCTGAAATAATGATTGGGCTTTTTCGTAACGGCCCATATAATGATATAATACCCCCAGGTTGTCACAAACTTTTGCATAATCAGCATGTGATTTGCCCAGTACGGCTTCGCGAATTCGCTTGCATTCAAGATAGGATGCTTCCGCTTTTGCGTATTGTCCCAGGTCAACATAAAAACTTCCAAGATTATTGCAGCTGCTTGAATAATAAGGATGTTCCTTCGTCAAAATTTCACTGAACAAGGCCTGGCTTTCAAGATAGTAAGA
This sequence comes from uncultured Chitinophaga sp., assembly GCA_964592935.1. Taxonomy (GTDB): domain Bacteria; phylum Bacteroidota; class Bacteroidia; order Chitinophagales; family Chitinophagaceae; genus JJ008. The sequence continues at coordinate 2,027 of CAZQGZ010000310.1, forward strand.
CTCCGCTTTTTCATATTCACCGGTTACATGATATAATGTAGCCAGGTTATTACAGGAAAGTGCATAAGAGATATGCTTACGGCCCAGGCTGTCTTGCCGGATTTGCTTGCTTTCCAGGTAAAGCGATTCAGCAAGCT
>CAZQGZ010000311.1:0-2146 GCA_964592935.1 uncultured Chitinophaga sp.
CGTTTATGTTTTTGAATATCGGGAACTGATTTTTTCCCATAAGCATAACCGAGGTGAATCATAATGATGGCGATCAGCATACCGGTTGTATGTTCGATAGCAAAAAAACGGAGCCCGGCATTTTTCATTACCACACCAAAGCCGTTTCGCTGGATACTTTTTAAACCCCATTCACCCGCAAACCACTGGTATAAACCCACGAGCAACAAAAGGTCGGCACAGATCATTAAGATCAATCCCAGTTTCCGGTGTGTATCGGTGAAAGCTCCTTTCCTTCCGGAAAAATTTTTGTAAATAGTGAAAAGCAAAACAAGAAGAATAATCCAGCGTAGAACACTGTGAAGATGAAGCATGCCGTTGTACATAAAAAAGGTTTAAAGTTTACCGTCCGCCGTTCAAAGTTAACGATCCCGGATCAATAGACAACCCTTAACAATCAATATTTGAGCAGCAAACCATGAACTTTATTCCACCCAGTCGGCGATAAAAATATTGGTATCCCTCGTACCTCCGTTATTGCGGTTGCTGCAGAAAATTATTTTCTTCCCGTCCGGTGAGAACATGGCGAATGCATCGAATATTTTTTCGTGGGTTATTTTCCGGAGTTCTGTTCCATCTTCATTTATTGAATAAAGGTTGAATGGGAAGCCCCGTTTGTATTCATGGTTACTCGCAAAGATGATGCGTTTGCTGTCGGGGAAAAATGCAGGCGCCCAGTTGGCCTGCCCATAACGGGTGACCTGGTGCGCATTACTTCCATCTGCATTGGCAACAAAAACCTCCATGTTTGTCGGAGCCACTAAGTTTTCGGCGAGTAATTCTTTATATTCTTTTACTTCTGCATCCGTTTTTGGCCGGCTAGCCCGCCAGATAATTTTCTTACCATCCGGGCTGAACCAGGCACCGCCATCATAACCCAATGTATTCGTAACCCTGTTTTCCTTACCTGTTTTCAGATCCATAATATACAGATCAATATCGCCGTCTTTATCACTGGTATAGATCATTTTTTTTCCATCGGGGCTGATGGTCCCTTCGGCATCATATCCTTTGGAATGCGTTAATTGTTTAATGATCTTTCCTTCGCGGTCGGCCATAAATATGTCGTAACTATCATACAGGGGCCAGATGTATTTGTTGCCATATTTTTTCCGGTCCGGAACCGGCGGGCAGGTATCAGCGCCGAGGTGTGTGGAAGCATAGATGATCTGTTTGCGGTTTTTCAAAAAAGCGCCGCAGGTGGTTCTTCCCTTACCGGTGCTTACCCTTTTAAATTTAAATGGCTCACCCTTCTTCGGAACTTTACCAATGAATATCTGGTCGCACATTATACCTTCTTTGGGATTGGTTCGCTGAAAAATGATCCACTTGCCGTCAAAACTGAAATAGGCTTCCGCGTTATCTCCCCCGAACGTGAGTTGCTGTACATTTTTAAGATGGGTTTCTTCGGGGTATTGGATCGTATCGGGGAATGGGGAGTGGCGAGTGGCGAGTGGGAAGCAGGGAGTGGCGAGCCGGGAGTCGGGACTCGTTAGTCTTGAATCAAACCTGAAAGAACTAAAGCTCATTAAAGAAATAATAAGCAGGGATACCCGTGTAAAATTTTTCATTTTTCTTGTTTTTATCTCAGCGGCGCAAAGTTATTTTCGTTAAATCTTTCATTTGTCAGGTAATTGTCATGTCTCCGTTTAGAAAATCGTTTAGTTTTGAAGGATGAATAAGTTGGCAAAAATATTTTCCGCCGGTTTTTGCAACCTGATCTTTCTCATCAGTTGTAATGATAAAAATAATAGCTCACCTTTTTCAGAAATAGTAAACAAGCCGCCGTATTCCTCCCTGACAGACAGTATAAAAAAAGAACCTGACCGGGATGAACTGTATTTTCGCAGGGCCATATTGCTGAATAAAAATGACCTTCCCGAACCGGCTCTTGCCGATTTTCAAAAAGCCTGGTCCATTCATAAAGATGAAAAATATGCACTGGGCATCAGCACGCTGCTGATGAATAATAAACCCGACTCAGCTATTCACTTCCTGCATGAAGCATTAAAAGAAATACCGTATAGCTTTTTATTGCGGTTAAGTCTTGCCCGTGCCTATGACAGCCAGGATAAAACAGTTGAAGCACTGAAAATATGTGATGAAA
>CAZQGZ010000312.1:0-2129 GCA_964592935.1 uncultured Chitinophaga sp.
CTCCATTGTAATCCGGGCTCATTTGGTTAATCAGTATTTCGCCGATACCTACTATATCCACTACGTTGAATGTGCCACTTGTAATGTCCCAATCAAGAGTACCAGTCCTTTCGGCATTTAATGTAAAGCCGTTTCCGATGGCCGTATGAGTCAAAGTGCTGAATGTAGCAAGTCCGCTTACCGCTGCCGCTGAAACCGGTGACCCGGACAGCGTTCCAGTGGAAGTGATATCAATAGATACCGCAGAACCAAGATCCCTGTTGCCATTTGCATCATTTGCGGAAACTGTTACTGCAGGTGACATTACGGCATTTATTGTGGCATTTGACGGGCCCTGAACAAAGCCAAGCGCAGTTGCGGTTACATCCACTGTATTATTGCCATCACCCGAATTTACATCCTGCGAAGTTGCAAATTGGCTTCCAGTAACAGTTACATCAGAGTTCTGAATTCTGAAAACAAAATCCTGTCCGTCAATTGTTGTTTTTAAAGCCCCCAAATTTGTATTCAGCCAGATTTTCAGCGTATAGGTTTTTGATGCGTCATCCGCAATATAACCGAGTGTACCGGGTGTATTGGTGATCCCGGAGAAGGTAATGGAGGAAGTTCCAATAGTGGCTGAAGTGGTAGAATTGGTCCCATCACTCAATTCCACTCCTGCCAGAGCGGTCGACCAGTTAGTGACGGCATTACCGGTACCGGCATTCAATACAATTTGTGAAATCTGCATTGTCAACGCATCTGTTCCGGGAGTAGCTCCATCATCCGTTATCGTAAAATCAAAGTTTAGTGAAGCAGCTCCCTGCGTGTTCACCAAGGAAGAAATTGTCAAGGGTTCTGAACCGGGTCCTGCTGCAATTGTCGAAGTCCCTGCTGGTCCGCTCGTGGAAGCTGTTATAGATAAATTATCTAAGCCAAGGCCTTGTGAGTTTGTGCTGCCACCTGACCCGGTATATGACCATCTCAGATAATAGAAACCATTATTGGCAATATTGAGACCGGAAATATTTAATGACTTGGAAATGGTTGTTGGAGGATTCACAACTGCGTTTGCTCCATCTGCCGCATACGATTGATCCCCTGAAGTTTGAGCTGTCCAGGTGGAACCATCCGTGCTTCCGAAAAAATTCATATCCCACGCTCTTGTCCCTGTTCTGTATTTCTCATAATCAAATGAGATACTTAATGAAGTGATCGTTTGGCCGGTTGTATTTTGCAGCTGTAACATTATGTTCCTGGGGGAAGTAAATGTGCCTGTACTTAAAAATCCTAAAGCCCTGTCCGTAGAAGAAGCTGTTACCCCATTGGCCCAGTTTATTGTTCCTCCTGTCGAGGAACCTGTTACGGCACCCGTTCCGCTGGTCCCATAGGCCAGCGTGGTGGCGGTTGTACCTGTACCATAATTAGTACCCTGATCCACCTTGAAACCTGTTGGCAATGTTGCGGTACCACTATTACCCATTCCATCAAAATTTTGTGTTTGTGGGCTTGTGTTCGGGATCAACATTTGACCAAATGAAGATTTCAGTAACAAAATGGAGATCAATAAAAAATAAAACTTCCTCATAACCAGAAATATTGATTAATAAAATATTTTAACCCGTTACTTGAATACGAAATAACCTTCTTTTCAGGCAAGAAGACTCATTCGTCTATCAACAAATCATTATTAACCGGCAATAACCCGCGCAGTTGAAAACGGCGGCGGCCGGAACCATTCCAGAGGGGACGAAGGATTTTCGGGGAAGGTTTATTTTATCGAAACGGCTAATTTATGGTGTTTACCCTTACTGAAAAGCTGATAAAGCCTGCTGTGGAAAACTATTGAACGATGTACATGAAAGTATCCGGCCGGGATGTAGTCGAATCGCCACAAAACCGTTCAGATCACCTGAGTGATCCGGGAGAAATCCCGTTTATTCAGTTTTATTTTCCGGGAGTTTCATATCGGGAAAAAGCGCGGATACCAGCATCAGCACCGAGGAAGCCAGGGCCAGGAAGAGTCCCGCTTTCTTCAGCGGGCACTCACCTCCCTCGCAGGCGGTAATGATAAAGAAATTCCGCAGCGCCCAGCCGATATTGAGGGCCGTGACCAGCAGGTTGGCCCGCTTGGCCCAGACCGCAGGCCA
>CAZQGZ010000313.1:0-2095 GCA_964592935.1 uncultured Chitinophaga sp.
TTTATTTGTCATTATCAAAAATAAGCCGGGGAAAGTGATTTCTCCTTTTTTTAGCCGAATTTCACATTTTATACATCCATTACAAGTAAGTTAAGCCCGATGAAAAAATTATTTGTTTTATTCTCAATTGTACAGGCATTCCCTGTTCATGCACAATTACCTGATCATATTTATAAATCGAATATTCATTCGGTAAAGCTGTATAAATACGGCGATATCTACAGTTACCCCGTGATGATGCTGAACAGCAACGACCAGCTCGAGCTTCATTTTGACGACCTGGATGCTGATTTTAAGAACTTTTATTACACATTTCAATTATGTAATGCGGACTGGACGCCGGCCAATATCCCTACCTATGATTATATCCGGGGATTTCAGACCAACCGCATCACCACGTACCGCAATTCATCCATCGTATCCACCCGGTACACACATTACCAGGCCACGATACCGGAACGTAATTCTGCCCCGACCCGTTCCGGGAATTATTTGCTGAAAGTTTTCCTGAATGATGACACTTCCAAACTTTTTTTTACCAGGCGGTTCCTGGTGATCAATAATAAGGCATCAGTTTCGGCATTGATCACCCAGCCTTTCAATGCCCGTTTTTTCAGAACCCATCAGCGGGTACAGGTAACTGTCAATACGGTGAATGCCCAGATCAATGCCTTTTCCCCGCAGGACATGAAAGTGGCCGTGGTGCAGAATAATGTATGGTCCTCTGCAAATCTTATTGACCATCCGACAATTTTCCGCGGAAATTATTTTGAATACAGCGATGAAGAGAACACGACGTTCCAGTCGGGCAAGGAGTGGCGATGGATCGACCTGCGGAGTTTCCGTTTATTGAGCGACCGGATGAAGCAGATCGTTGATACCGATAAAGTGCGTACCGATATTTATGTAAAACCGGATGTGGAGAGAAGGGAGCAGGTTTATATTTATTACCGGGATATCAATGGCATTTATACCGTTGAAAATACCGACGGCACCAATCCTTACTGGCAAAGTGATTATGCCTGGGTGCACTTTACATATGTTCCCCCGGGCAACAGGGCCTATGAAGGCAAAAGTGTTTACCTCTTTGGGGAACTGACCAGTTATTCCACGGATGAAACATCCAGGCTGGTCTTTAACGAACAAACAGGCGTTTACGAAAAAGCCTTATTCCTGAAACAGGGTTATTACAATTATTCTTATGTTACGCTGACGGACAGGAAACAGGAAGGGATCATACCATCCCTCGAGAATACGGAAGGAAATTATTGGGGAACGGAGAATGGCTATATGGTGCTGGTCTATTTCCGGCCTTTTGGAGCAAGGGCTGATGAATTGATTGGCTTTACCCGTATTAATTCTGCTTTCCAGCGGTAAAATCAAGAAATCAACCAATAATAATAAAGTTTGAAATTTCTTACTTTCTTAAAGGCGTATCAATGAAAACAATTGAACCACATAGTACACAATAGAAAGGCACACATAGTTGTATTCTATGTGAAATCCTATGTACCTATGTTCTATGTGGTTCAAGTAATACAAACACTTTGTCCAGACTACATACCTGCCTCAAAAGGAGTGGTTCTAAAATTCACTTAATGCAAACGGTATTATTATAAAGTCTTCTTGGCGTCTTCCAGGAATTTTGCTAATCCGATATCAGTTAACGGATGTTTCAGTAAACCAAGAATGGAATCCAGCGGGCAGGTGCAAACATCAGCCCCCACTTCGGCGCAACGGATAATATGATTGGGATTGCGGATAGAAGCCGCAAGCACCTGTGTTTTGAATCCCTGTATGGTGTAGATATGTTTGATCTGTTCCACCAATTGCACTCCATCCCAGCCGCTGTCATCAATGCGGCCGATAAAAGGAGATACATAGGTAGCACCGGCTTTGGCGCATAAAATAGCCTGTCCCGCTGAAAATACCAGTGTGCAATTGGTTCGGATCCCATTATCGGTAAACCATTTGATGGCTTTGATGCCATCTTTGATCATCGGCACTTTCACCACAATATTCGGATGGATGGCCGCTAATTTTTTTCCTTCTTCGAGGATGCCATCCAGGTCGGTCGCAATCACTTCGGCACTGA
>CAZQGZ010000314.1:0-2091 GCA_964592935.1 uncultured Chitinophaga sp.
AGTTTGCTGCCATGAGCATATTGCTTTTATACTTAGAAGCGCCTGAGTGATCTTTGGCTTCAAATAAGGAGACCACTTCTTCTGGTTTTTCCAGGTCTTCTATATCCGTGACCATCATGACTTTATTGTTGTACGCAATCTCGCCCCAATGGTCTAATACAGAATTGGAACCCAGGTAGCCTGGTATAACCATGAGGCTGTAATTTTTGCGGAGATCGATTTTATCATAATTTGCTGCAAATTCCTCCTTCACGGCGGATGAGACCTGGGGATTGTCAAGGTCTGTGATCTGGGATTTATGGGCATTGACCAGGGTGAGATTTTTTATTTTTTCACTTCCGGCATTCTTAAAAAACAGATCAATAGATCTGTAAGAAATTTCCAACTCTTCTGATTTCATCAGGGCTTCTGACAAATTTTCATCAAAAAGCTGTTCCGTCTTTTGAAGCTTGTTTTGAAAGAAAGAGAATAATTGTCCCGGCCCTTCACTATTTTCCAGGGCATCGACCATCATGCTTAGCCTGTTTTTGAGCGCCTGTCGCTGCGGGCCGTTGTCTTTGTCTTTAAGAAAAATATCTTTAAGCGCCTTACTTGCTGCCGGGTTTAGCGCTTTGACATTCTCAATGGTCGCAGTGATGATGTTAAATCCCCCGAAAGGTTTCAATACCTCCAGGCCATTAACTTTGGACACCTCTGGTCGTGTTGACTCCGGGCTTTTGGATTTTTCTTGTTTCAGATTATTTTCCATGTCGGTAATATGATTTTATTTGCTTTCTGCTGTTTCCAATTCCTGAATAAGTTCTTTTAGCACGGTCAAATACGCGTGCCGGGTCTCGGGATTATTCAAAATCCTTTCCAGAACTTTATTGGACCGGACAACCTGGAGAAATGATTGGCTGTCTTTTTTTTCCTGATCCAGCTTTTGGAGAAATTTGCTCTTTTTCAGGATGCCGTTTTTCCCAAACTCACCCAGATTGCTGAAGGTAATCTCTTCATTCACCGGTGCGTTGTTTTCATCCTTCAGGGTCAGCTGGATTGTCGGCTTATAATGATTAAATACTTCCTTTACGGTAGTGCATTTATCATTGATCTCCGGGGTCAAGGGTATGTCCTCGGTGAGTTTTGTAATGATCAGGGTCCGGTTGTCAGGAATTACGCTGAAGGCTTCGTTGGGTTTTTCTTCTTTCGGATTTACACCCGGGTTACTTTGTTCTATCATATTATCTGATTTTATTTTTATTATGAAATTTTAAAATCCAGGTTACGCTCATTAACCATCACTTTCACAGTGTTTCCTTTGACTGCCTTGCCTTCGAGCAACAACATGGACAATGGCTGCCGGATATAGGTACGCACTGATTCTTTCAAGGGACGGGCGCCATAGACCAGATTGAAGCCTTGATCCGCCAAAAATTGCTTTGCTTCTTCACTAAAATCCAGGTTTATTCCCTGGGCAGACGCCAATTCCTTAATCCTCTTCAATTGAATATCCAATATTTGTGGAATTACTTCCTTTTGAATTGGTGCAAACGGCACAATAGAACTGATCCTGCCCAGGAATTCTTTCCTGAAATATTTTTCCATGATCCTTTTCATCTCTTCCGATGGCGGTAAGGTGCCTGAAGAATTAAATGTCTCTGTGATAAACTCGCTTCCGATATTCGAAGAAAAGAGTATGACTGCATTGGAAAAATCGCCTTCCTTGCCCAGCTTATCCGACAATTTTCCGTCATCCATGATCTGGAGAAAAACGTCGAATACGCTTGAATGGGCTTTCTCGATTTCGTCAAAGAGCACCACGGCGTAAGGCTGCTGGCGGATTTTATTGACCAGCATACCTCCCTCTTCGTAGCCCACATAGCCCGGAGGAGCCCCATACAACAGCGCTGCAGCATGAGATTCCTTAAATTCCGACATGTCAAAACGGATCAGTGCTTTTTCGTGGTCAAATAGAAACTCAGCCAGAGCTTTGGCCAATTCGGTTTTTCCGGTTCCTGTAGGTCCTAGAAAAAAGACAGAAGCTATGGGTTTTCCCGGTTCGTTCAATCCGGACCTTGCTTCCTGAATGGCTTTAGCTATATGCTCCAGGGC
>CAZQGZ010000315.1:0-2072 GCA_964592935.1 uncultured Chitinophaga sp.
CCAATTGCAATCCTTCTAAAAAGCTTGCCAAAGTACCCAAGACAACTTATGCAACGGATCTTTCAGTCGTGATCATGAATAATTGCGTTCCCTGCCATATTCCAGCCAAGGGAGGCCGCAAAACTCCTTATGACAATTATGCCAATGTAAAAAAGGATATTGATGAAATGATCAAACGCATAGATCTTAATCCTACGGATAAAGGATTCATGCCGTTCAAAGGCACCAAAAAACTCAATGACAGCACCATCGCCGTTTTCAAGAAATGGAAAAACGATGGTTTGCTGGAAAATTAATTCGCCGGGGATCCTGTTTTTTGAATAATTCCGGTCTGCCTGTTGAACAACAGGCAGACCGGTTGTTTTGTTATGTATGCCTGATGCAGACTGGGACGTGATATATTTTCTCAGGCAGAAACGGATATTTCTTCCGGATGAATTCCCTGTTAAAACCATGGGATGATTGATTATATTTGTGTTCCGGTCAAAAGGGTAAAATTATGAAGTCATTTTTATTGGTTTTTTTTGGCTTGATCCTGTTATCAGCATCCTGTAATAAAAAGGACAGCGGTGGTCAATCTAATAAACCTTCGGCCAAATTCAGCATTTCGGGGTATGAGGTAGCTGCGCCCTGCACCATTACTTTTATTAATATTTCAACGAATGGTTCAAGTTATGAATGGGATTTCGGCGATGGCTCCGCCACTTCCACACAATTCAACCCGACCCATGTTTATAATTCCAGCGGAAGTTATATATTGAAATTAAAAGTGACCGGACCCAATGGTGTCGATTCTGTTTGTAAACTGGTTTCCATCTCAGCTCCGCCTGCAACCAATAAATCTGCCTTTTCTTATTACCAGGAAAAATGTGCCGGAACCCCGGTGGGGATCAGTTTCAAAACGATCAACCCGCTTTCAACAAGCCCGGTTTGGGATTTTGGATCCGGTTCTGTTGTACTTACCCGTGATCCTATTGAACAATTTTTATTACCGGGAGATTATACCATCAAGTACAGCACCCTGATCAGCGGAGTGAGGGATACGCTGATCCGGATCATCCGGATCGATTAATATTCACACTTCTTTCTGCATTACAACAAACTCAATGGGCTGTTTGGCTGTTCCGAATTTTGTATCATCAAATGGCTGCACTTCACCGGTTTTATAATAGCCCTGTCTTTCATACCAGGCTATCAATTCATGACGGATAGAAATAACCCTCATGAAAACTGCCGGGCATCCCTGTTCCCGGGCATATTGTTCAGCGGCAGCCATGATCTTTTTACCGATCCCTTTTGTTTGTAAAACCGGTGAAACGCAGAACATACCCAGGTAAAGTTTTCCCATTCTTGGATGAAGGAATACACAACCAGCAATGTTTCCCTTCTCATCTATGTACTTCAGAAAGACCGAGCCGGGGAGTTGCATCATTTCATACATATTATCTTCATCGGTCCTGAGATCACCGGCAACCATATCGGCTTCCGTGGTCCATCCCTTTTTGGATCCTTCCCCGCGATAGGCACTGTTAAGCAATATGACCAATGCGGGAATATCTTCAAAATTTGCGATTGAAACGGGCATAAGATGAAGATACAAAAAACAGGATCCTTTTTAATTTGTCTTTGCTGTGTTTGTTCTTGCCGCATTGCCTCCCCACATATTCCAGCCGGTGATGCCGGGGTTGCCGGTATTGATCGCATATAGTTTGCTATTCACCGTCGTTACATAGATCCATCCCTTTTCCGCAATGGGCTGATACCTTACCGGGTCATTGATAATATATTTCTTAATTATTTTTCCTTCCTTGGCATCCATGACCAATACTTCCCCGCTGAGTGTGGCAATGATGATATGACCATTGGCATAAACGGGAGGCGTGCCCATAAAACCTCCTTGTTTCTTCAGGTCACCATCCAATGCGAATTTCCAGTTTACCTTACCGCTGGAATCGGTACAAACTATCTCATCGCCCATCGTATTGAACAAATACCCGTTTTGATAGATCGACCTGGATCCCTGGAAGGATTGAAGAGATGCTACATTGGATTGACCGATATTCATATCTGCA
>CAZQGZ010000316.1:0-2068 GCA_964592935.1 uncultured Chitinophaga sp.
CCCGGACCATAAACAGGAAGATATCGGGCCTGAAATCTTTTTTTAAGTATCATTTAAGAACCGGTGCGATCGATGCCACCCCGATGTCGAAGGTGATCAGTCCCAAAACCAGTAAAAGGCTGCCTGTTTTTGTAAAGGAAGAGGATACAAAAAGATTGATGATTTCTTTGGACCAGTCAACAGAAAACTGGAAATCATTAAACGCAAAAATGCTCATCAGTATTTTTTATGCCACCGGGATGCGTCTGGCAGAACTGATCAACCTCAAAGAAAAACAAATTGATACCGGGCGTTCCCTGATCAAAGTGCTGGGCAAGGGAAATAAGGAAAGAAATATTCCTGTCAGCAAAGATCTCATCGGGATGATGATCGACTACCAGCAATTAAAAAGGAAAAATTTTGATACCGCCGATGATACTTTTCTGGTAACCGAAAAAGGGAAAAAGCTTTATCCTAAATATGCTTACCTGCTGGTCAACCGGGCTTTGGGCGAAGCGCAAACACTGGACAAGAAAAGCCCTCATGTACTCCGGCACACATTTGCCACACATCTGATGAATCGCGGGGCCGATCTCAATGCCGTAAAGGAACTTTTGGGGCATAGTAGCCTGGCTTCAACCCAGGTTTACACCCATAACACCATTGAAAAATTAAAGGATATTCATAAAAAAGCCCACCCTAAAGCATAATTTTTCCCTTCGGCACAATAAAAAATTAGGAGAATTTTGTTTGGGAAGAAATTCTTTTTATACTATCTTGAATCCTGACAAAAGAACCCGACCCCTGGAAAACAGGTTCCTGTTTAGTTCTTTATTTATTGTTTCACTGTTTAAAACCATGATTACTATGAACGTAAACATTCAGACAGTTCATTTCGTTGCGGACAGCAGGCTGATTGACTATGTCAACCAGAAATTACAAAAGCTCAACAACTTTACTGACCGCATCATCCGGGTAAATGTGTTTCTAAAGCTTGATAACGTAGTTCATGCCGTTAAAGACAAGATCGCCGAGATCAGGGTGCATATACCCCGTCACAATTTTTTTGTTAAATCAACCAGTAAATCATTTGAAGAGTCGTTTGATGATGCTTTCGACTCACTTTTAATGCAAATAAAAAAAAATAAGGAAAGAAGAGCCGCTTAAAAAAAATCAAGACCCCGCCAAGGGGTCTTTTTCATTTCAGCAGGTCGCCTCTTTCCACTCCGCGAATAAAGCTATCATGCGTTTCTTAATTTTAATATTGCCTGCTTTCTTCGTTTTGTTATCCTGTAACACAAAGGATAAAAAGGGCATCTCAATTCCTTTTCCTGTAAACGAAAATTTGAAAGCGGAAGATCATTCGCTTGCCATGCAGCCGTTCAAAGGGGTCGACAGCATTTTGCTGCATGAAATAAAAGCAGGTTTGGAAAAACAACTGGCTGTCCCGATCACAGTTCTTCAGGAAGAAGCCCTTCCTGCTTATGCATTTTACAAACCAAGGCAACGCTATATTGCGGACAGCCTGCTGGTATTTCTCAACCAGCTTAACCGGGGAAGGTTTGAAAAAATAATAGGAATAACCACAAAGGATATTTCTACCCGGAAAGATCCCCATGAAAACTGGGGTATTCTTGGTTTGGGAAGTTGCCCCGGGGTTGCCTGTGTCATCTCATCATTCCGTGCCGGAAAGACTAAAGTGTCACATAAAGATTTTATCCGCAGAATGGTCACCCTTGCCTTGCATGAGACAGGGCATACATATGGGTTGGAACATTGTCCCGTTGCCAATTGCATCATGAAAGACGCGGAAGGTAAAATGAATCTTGACGATGGGGATTCATATTGCTCAACATGCCGGAATTATCTTGCAGCAAGGGGCATTTTAAAATAGTTGCACCTTTATTCATGTGTTATTCACAAGTGCCTGAAAACAAGCAAAAAATTCCGGGTTCAAAATTTTTCCGATTCTTAATTTCCCTTACCTTTGCCTCCCCTTTAAATAAGGGGGTAGTTCTTTATTGCTTCGACCGCCATAATATCCTGAGCACTGGTTTGTCTAAGAGCATGGCTTTCAGTAAAAGCCAGA
>CAZQGZ010000317.1:0-2051 GCA_964592935.1 uncultured Chitinophaga sp.
GGAATATATTTTTGTTTTTGTTCCGGTGTGCCAAAGTACAGGATCGGCAATGTGCCGATACCGGTATGTGCAGCAATCGCCACAGAGAATGAATGTCCCGCCCCGAGATTTTCATTGATGATGGTGGATGTGACAAAATCTTTTCCCAGTCCGCCGTACTCTTCCGGGAAAGAAGTGGCCAGCAATCCCTGTTCGCCGGCTTTTGCAACCAGCGATTTCATTAACCCGGGTTCCAGGCTGTCGATCCGGTCGAGGATCGGATAAACTTCCGCGGCCACAAACTGGATACACATATCCTTTATCATCAGTTGTTCTTCGCTGAAATCTTCAGGAATAAACGTATCAAACGGGGATGATTCTTTCACCAGCCATTCACCGCCTTTAATAACGGTATTTGTTGCAGTTGCTGTACTCATAATTATTAATTTAAAAATTTATTTCGCCCTTACAGGGCTATCAGAACATTTCGTTCATTTATTCCCCCCGATAAATCGGGGGGCTATGGATATACCGCCCCTTCAGGGCTCATTCAAATAATATCAGCCCATCTATAAATCAATGCTCACCCACGAAGCCACTTTTTCATTTTTCATTCTTTTTTTCTAATTTCTTATTCCCTTCCACTCATTAGTAGCTCGCATCAATCACGTCAGCTTGTCTATTCATTCATTGTTACCCCCGAAGCCAACTTTCTTATTTCTTATTTTTTATTCCTTATTTCTCATTTTCTAAAGGGCACATAGTGACTTACTTCAAATTATCATACACCACCTGCAACACTTCCTTACACACATCTATTTTACCCGCCGGTACAGTTTCCAGTGCTTCGTTCAATGTTTCTTCCGCCAGTTTCATGGCCTCTTCCTGTAATTTCTGAGCTTGTTTGGTCAGGTAGATCAAATTGATACGCCGGTCATTTTCAGAAGCCACTCTTTTTACCAAACCGGATTTTTCAAGGTTATCAACCAACCGGGTAATACTGGGTTTATCCCGGAAAGTGGCATTGCACAATTCCTGCTGGCTGATCCCTTCCTGTTTCCACAAATGATACAGCACACTCCATTGCTCAATGGTAATATTGAGACCGGCTGTATTGAATTTCTTTTGTAAACGCCGTGCAATAGCCGTTGACGCTTTACCGGTGATAAAACTGTATAATTCCCCTTTCTTAAATTGGTTGTTTGGCATATAGTTGTTTGTGCAACTATTCAAAATTAATAACTATATTTGAATAGCCAAGCTTATTATTGATAAATTTTTGTTGCTTTCGCCATGGAATCACATTGGCTCAGTTACAGGCATTCCGCCATACATTATTACCGGTTCGGGTCTGGGCCAAAGATCGCCCTATGTTTCCATGGCTATGGAGAAGAGGCCGGCAGCTTTGAATTCCTGGAAAAATATGCCGGCAACCAGTTTACTTTTTATGCCATTGACCTGCCTTTTCATGGCAAAACAGAATGGAAGGATGGCCTGAACTTTAACCATAAAGACCTGGTAATTATCGTTGAGGACATCCTTAGCCAGAGAAACCGGCAACCAACAACCAGCAACCAGTTTCTTTATCTCACCGGTTTCAGTCTTGGTGGCCGGGTAGCCCTCAGTCTTTACCAGGAAATGCCCGGGCGAATTGAAAAATTGGTTCTGCTGGCGCCCGACGGGTTAAAAGTGAATTTCTGGTACTGGCTTTCCACGCAAACCTGGTTGGGTAAAAAACTTTTTTATCTAACCATGAAATATCCCGGCTGGTTTTTTGCTTTTCTTAAAATGCTGAACAAACTGAAACTGGTCAATACAAGCGTTTTCAGGTTTGTAAGTTATTATATCGGGAACGCAAAAGCCCGGCGGGTGTTGTATGACCGGTGGATTTCATTGAGAAAACTGAAACCCGCTCTGAAGAAGATCAAGCCTTATATCAATAGCCATCAGACAAAAGTCCGTTTAGTTTATGGCCGGCACGACCGGATCATGTTGTCAAGTATCGGTGAAAGATTCCGGAAAGGCATCGAAGAACAATGTGAATTATCCGTCATTGATTCCGGCCACCAGGT
>CAZQGZ010000318.1:0-2045 GCA_964592935.1 uncultured Chitinophaga sp.
AAGGCAGGAGGACGGGAACACCTCTACTCCTAATCGGAAAATAATTACTATATATAAAGCAGATGTGAGCTCAATGCTCAACCAAATAAGAAATAAACTTGAACTTCGTACTTCTGCATCCTCAGATGATCACTTCTATAAAATATTCAGACAACAGTTAGAAAGAATATTTTATGTTATTCCTGACCGTCAGTTTGAACTCATTGTAATCCTCCCCTCTGGCGTTACCTGGAGGGATATTAAAAGAGATCCTAAGCTATTATATCATTGCATCCTTAAAACAAAAAGGGAAAATGAAGTTGAGGAGCTAAGACGGGTAAAACTGGCGATAGATGAATTAGAAGATGATACTAATGATTTTTTGTATCATAAAAAACTTAGATCGGAAATTGATTCGGTGTCCAGGCAAATTTTTGACACCTTGACAACTTGGGAAGAAGGTGAGGTTCTATGCATATTTGATAGAACGAATGTCAAGTTTGAGGTTAGATATTTTCAATACTATCCTTCAGTTGTACCGGAGCCTTTGGAGGAGGAAAGTTTGAATGATTTAAAATCTTTTCTGTCAGGTATTGCTTCTTCAAGGCTTCAATATTCTAGCATATTTCTTTACGAAGGATTTTTTTACAATGAAAATCCTAACACAGATGATGTTGAAATTGAAGTGCCCGATTTAGAAGAAGATAGCAATTGTGCAGAACTATTAGACACTGAACCGGAAAAATTTCCAGAGTGTTTCCAGCATCAGAAATTACGCTATGCCAATAGACTTCTAAGTGTAGCTAAAACTTCGGGAGACTTACTCGCCGATCTAGCAGAACTATTTAATCGTGCTGATCCGGACGTGTTGACCCTTGTATTCAACGGAATAAAAGCCGCTAAGACTATTTCAAACATTGCCGGAAAATTTAAAATATCTAAGGGTAAGTTTGCTGCAATAATAATGCAAGGAAGATGGAAGCTGTCAGACCAAAAACTAATTATTAAATCGATTGATGAAAGGCATACCTTAAGGAACTCTAGAAGCAGAGGATTAGGTTCTAAAAGGGCACATCATATAATACCGGTTCAAGCGTTAAAGGAAACCGAATGTGTCCAAGCCGCGGTAATTAATGGATTCAGATTCAATGATTTTACTGAAAATGGAGCAAGCCTTAAGATCATGTACCATGCCAGAATACATATTAACGGCTATAACAAAAAAGTAATTGACAGGATTAGACGCTGGGAAAAGAATAACCCTGGATTCACAAAAGCAGATGCAAATAGATATTTAAGTCAGGTACTAATTCCTGGGTTGGAGAGCAAAAAATTTCGAATATAACTTTTGGCCGTTGTCAGCGCCAAAGACACCCCGGCAACTAAAAGAAACCAGGGAAAAGATAACACGCCTCAAATGCGAAATCATTGAGTTGAAATATGAAAATCACCATTCCCGGCATCAAAACCCTCCCGCCGGGCCACCACCTGAACCGCCGGATCGCAAGCCTTAACCGCGACCCCAAACCGGACAATACGCACCGGGCAAGCGTGGCGGCGGCAATCATTTGGCTGCTGGAAGATTTGCCGAAACCGGCCGCGAACGCGGACTGGATCAGTGAAACCATGCGGCTGATTCACGGCATCGAGCTGGATATGCCGACGCTCGAAAAAGTCTACGCCGAGCTGGTTGAAACGGAACAGTTGCCGCCGCCGCCGGACAAAACAAAGTCCGGGCCTTTTCCAATAACGTTTGCTTATGCGGTAGCCATTTTCTGTTCAGCATTGGCATTATACTTTCTGCATCTTATGTACAAAGAATGTATGGTGCGATGGTCTGGCGTCGAAATACAGGCGCCGGTGGTACTGATTCCGGCGCCTAAAACCAAGAAGAGCCTCATGAATTACCTGTACGTAGACATCGAAGCGCATTCCGTCCCGGTCATGATCGGCCCTTCCGACTATCACCAGAAGCGGTTTCAGACCGGACAGAAAATTGCCGTCAAATACCTTGGATCGAGGGGTTGGGCTACTTTGACCGGCAAAATAAACATGGTGCTCATTTT
>CAZQGZ010000319.1:0-2008 GCA_964592935.1 uncultured Chitinophaga sp.
GATAACTCGTTTCACCAGATCACACTCGAAAAGATTACAAATGAGAAACTTTTGCGGGCCGATTGTCTTGCAGGTATGAGTGCATGTCCTCCGGAAGTTTGCGGAGGCGCCTGGGGTTATGAAAATCTTAAATTCATTTTAAACGATCCCAAGGACCCGGAACATGTCGAAATGAAAGAATGGCTGGGACTCACAAAAAAACAAAAATGGGATGCTGAGGCATTTGATTTGGAGGAGACGAGGAAATTGGTAGGGAGAGTTTAAGGAATAAAACGTTACGTATTCTACTTGACACTCACTCCAATTTTTTCCCTTCGACAATTATACCCAATTTTTATCGTCGAATAACTACTTGAGTCTTGTTTGCCTGCCTGCCGGCAGGCAGGTTGAGTATTGACATATTGAGTCTTTACTCCCAAATGGTAAAAAGACTCAATATGTCAACAAACAAGACTCAATATTCAAGTTTATAAAAGAACCATCACAGCTTGATCAGTTTTACCACCTCACGGTTTTTACCTTTAATCACTTCAGCAAAATAATTTCCGCTTTTCAGGTTGGAACCAAGACTTGTATAGTTGATATTGCCATCCAGCCTGGTTACACTGATTTGCCTTCCGGAAACATCCATTAACCGGATCATAACCGGTTCATTGTTGTTGCCGGTAATACGCAGCGTGAAATCCGTATAAGAAGGATTGGGCAATACCGTTACACCGAATGGCAGGGCCTTCTCTGTTGCGGGTTTAGTTTTCACTTCAACCGCAGTTCCCTTTTTTTCGCCCTCTTCAGCAATAATATTTGTTACATATACGCCGCTGCTACCGCCACCCATGTTGAATTTAGTTGTCTTGGAATACCATCCGCCAACAAAAATGGCGTTGTTCAGGTTTGATGTTTTACCATAAGGCTGGCCATCGTCAAATTTATCCGGCGACCCGGTTGTAAACCAGTAACCCGTAAAGAATCCGCCGCCGTTGAAATCAGAACCACCCTGGATCAGGAAACCATTCCCGTTATTACCACGGGGACCCTGCGGGTATGGAGCCGGGGGAGTTGATCCGCCGCCACCAGCACTGATATCTCCTGCCACATGAATAAAACTGGCTGCGGTCAATCCTCCCGAAGGAACGATAGCACCTCCACCTGAGAATTTCACCTGCCCGTTATACCCGTTGCTGAAATTGGCATCATTGTCCCAGCGAAGGATAAAGAGGTCGCCGAGATCACCGTTAATGTAAATTTTATTATTAACATGGAAACCGCTGGTGACATTAATGACCACCAGGTCGTAATTCCCGTTTTTATAATTCAGGTTATTCAGCGAATTGACTGAACGGCTTGCGAAACCCGGTGTCACAGCCATTGCATTGATCTGTGCGAATGTATTCTCCAGGCTGACCTGGAGGCTGTTCACCAGGGCATTGGAATTCGGGGAAAGATATGCCTGGTAGGAATTATCACTGACGATATCCTGCCATTGGCCGAGGGTATAATCATTCGTATAGATCGTACCGGCAAAAGCAATGTTACCGGAATGTTTTTCATTTGCAAGAAGCCCGTTGATCGCAATGGCTCCGTAGAATCCTTTTGAATTTCCCTGCCAGTTGGCATCGGCGCTGCCATTGGTAAACACCATATGATGGTCGGTCAGGTTGCCCGAGAACATCGATGCATTATAAGGCTGGGCAGACAGGGACATGCTGAAGAGCAGGAATGCGATGCATGCAGCCAGGCTGCTTTTCAATTTCAGGATAATATTACGGTTAATGAAAGATCCTGTTGCGGAAAATTGATTCATAGTGTACGACTTTAGGAATATAAAAAACGGATTAATGTTATGATATGAATTCAGGGAAAGACCGGGTAAGGTCTCCGCATAAAGAGTTTGCTCCTTATTAATAATGAATAATGAACTGGCGCCGTTGGCCTTGCAGAAATTTCTATTTGTATACGTACTTTTCACAGGGTTGTTTTAGAGTTGCCTTCGTTAAATTACTTAAGGCTT
>CAZQGZ010000320.1:0-1999 GCA_964592935.1 uncultured Chitinophaga sp.
AAAAGAAATAACATGAAAAAAATATTTGTTCCTGCTCTTCTTCTTTTTCTCATATCCTGCAAGTTTCACCACGAAGAATATGACAAGATCATCCGCAACGGAATGATCTATGATGGTACTGGCGGCGAACCCTATAAAGCTGATATCGGCATAAAAGATGATACCATCGCATTTATCGGTGATCTTTCGGGGGTGTCTGCCCAATTCAGTATCGATGCCAAAGGAATGGCAGTGGCTCCCGGTTTTATCAACATGATGGGACATTCCGAAGAATCATTGATCGAGGATGGAAGATCGCAGAGTGATATCCGACAGGGAGTCACCACGGAAATTTTTACCGAATTCAGTATGGGGCCATTGAATCCAAAAATGAAAAAACAAATGGAGGATGGGCAGGGTGATATAAAATACATAGTCGAATGGAATACCCTGGGTGAATACATGAAATTTTTAGAAAAGAAAGGTATATCCTGCAATATTGCATCTTTTGTAGGCACCGGTGCAGTACGCCAGTATGTGATCGGGGAAGATAATATTACCCCGACACCCGTGCAACTGGACAGTATGAAAAGGCTGGTGAGGCAGGCTATGGAAGAAGGCGCTCTCGGCGTTACCAATGCATTGATCTACCCGGTTGATTTTTTTGCAAAAACAGATGAGTTGATAGAATTATCAAAAGAAGCTTCAAAATATGGCGGCATGTACACCAGCCATATGAGAAGCGAAGGGAATAAATTCCTGGAAGCGGTGGAAGAGCTGATCACCATCTCCAGAGAAGCAAATATTCCTGCTGAAATTTTTCATTTGAAAGCTGCCGGGAAAAATAACTGGACTAAAATGGATAGTGTGATCAGAAGAGTGGAAAGAGCCAGGCGGGAAGGACAGCAAATAACTGCAGATATGTATACCTATGTAGCGGGAGCCACGGGTATGACCTCTGCCTTTCCCCCCACCCTGCAGGATGGTGGATTTGGAAAACTGAGAGAAAGACTGAAGGACCCGAAAGTGAGGGAAGAAATGAAGAAAGCCATGAATTCAGACGCCGCTGATTGGGAAAATCTATATTTTGGTGCGGGAGGTGCCGAGCATGTTTTGATGTTATCATTCAAACAGGATTCATTAAAAAAATTTACGGGAAAAACTTTAGCTGATGTGGCAAAGATCCGGGGTACAAGCCCTGAAGAAACGGCAATGGATCTGATCATCCAGGACAGCACCCGGGTTGGTGTTGCTTATTTTTTAATGAGCGAAGAGAACGTAAAAAAGCAGGTATCCCTTCCCTGGGTAAGTTTCGGAAGTGATGAAGCCTCGTATACGCCCGAAGGTGTCTTCCTGAAATCAAATGCACATCCACGGGCCTATGGTAACTTTGCCCGGCTCCTCGGGAAATACACAAGGGATGAAAAACTGATTACCTTACAGGAAGCGATACGAAAACTGGCGAATCTCCCCGCTAAAAATTTAAAATTGCAGAAACGGGGTGAATTAAAAGCTGGTAACTATGCCGATATCGTCATCTTCAATCCTGCTAAAATAAAAGACAATGCCACATTTGATAAACCGCACCAGTATGCGGAAGGCATGATCCATGTTTTTGTAAATGGGGTGCAGGTATTGAAAGACGGTGAACATACCGGGAAGAAACCGGGAAAGTTTGTGAAAGGTCCGGGATGGAAAAGCAGTGTCTGACGTCTCGAAGAGCGTCTGACACCTATTGAAGATTTCAAAAAAATAACATGGAAATAATCATCCGCAGAGCTGTTAAAGAAGATTGCCCAAGACTACTGGAGTTGATAAAAGAACTGGCTGTTTATGAAAGGGCTCCTGATGATGTAACAGTTACCTCGGAACATTTTACTGAAAGTGGTTTCGGGGAAAAACCTGTTTGGTGGGCTTTTGTGGCAGAAGAAAATGGCATCATTCAGGGATTCGCTTTATACTATATCCGCTACTCCACCTGGAAAGGCCAGGCCATGTACCTGGAAGATATTATTGTGAC
>CAZQGZ010000321.1:0-1979 GCA_964592935.1 uncultured Chitinophaga sp.
CGCTGGCTTCCTGCGACGGAACGATAGAATGCAAGGGCTTTTGGGAAAACGGGAAAACAGACAAGGACGCTAAATTTACACCGAACGCCGACCTCGCCCCGAACCTGATGAAATATATCCGGTCGATACCTGCTAATTTCGGAAGGGTAAGGATCATTAAACTCGAACCCCAGACACATGACCAGGCCTTACGTTCTGTGCATCGTGATGATAATAACCGCCTGAACCCGGATGATGAAGGTTGGGTGGTAAGAATGTGGATCGAATTAACGGATAACCCAGACAGTTATATGCTGCTCTACGATAGTGATGAAAATAATTTACCCATCAAAGAATCTGAAGCAAGAGTGCCGATGCCTAAAGGCGCTCACTTCGTAGTGGACTCACAAAGACTATGGCATGTGGGTGTACATAATGGAACCAGGCCAAGGTATGCGGTGATCATCAGTTGCGAAAGTTCTCCGGAATTGAATGAGTGGATAAAGGGTAAGATGTGATCACGGATTAAAAAAATTAAAAGGATTAACACGGATAGAATCTGCGAATCTGTGTTAATCCTTTTTTAATCCCTAAATCAGTGATTCAATTCAGCACACTCGTCTCTTTCACAATCTCCGC
The DNA here is from genome assembly GCA_964592935.1 of uncultured Chitinophaga sp. GTDB lineage: Bacteria > Bacteroidota > Bacteroidia > Chitinophagales > Chitinophagaceae > JJ008. The sequence goes on from CAZQGZ010000321.1 coordinate 619, forward strand.
CTTCTCCTGTTCCTTGATCTTCGACCATCCGCCCACTATGTTACGGATATTATGAATGCCCTGTCTTTTTAAAAGGGAACAGGCAATTACACTGCGGTAACCGCCGGCGCAATGCACATATAGATTCTGTGTGTCTTCAAAATCGGCCATGGTACCCGGATCATTCATATCATTCAACGGAAGATTGATAGCATCTTTTAAATGGCCGTCTGCAAATTCGGTTTCCCTCCTCACATCCACCACCACTAAGTTTTTATCATGCGGGATATCCATCATCAGTTCATCGGCTTCCACGTCAATGAGCAGGTCAATTTCTTCGCCGGCATTTTTCCAGGCCTCAAAACCTCCATTCAGATAACCCTTCACCTGGTCAAATCCAACTCTTGCCATCCGTACAATGGTTTCTTTTTCTTTACCAGGATCGGTCACGAGCAATATCGGTTTCTTAAAAGAAAGAAGACTGCCGGCCCATTCGGCAAAACGGCCTTCGAGACCAATGCTGATGGATCCCGGGACAAAACCTTTTGAAAATACGGTGGCATTCCGGGTATCCAAAATGATGGTGTCATCTGTCATTAAGCTCCTGAATTCATCAACGGACAATGCTTTCATTCCATTGACCAAAACCTCATCCAGGCTTTCATATCCTTCCTTGTTAATTTTTGCATTGATGGGAAAATACAAGGGAGGCGCAGCGATGCCCTGGGTCACTTCTTTGATAAATTCTTCTTTTGTTGCTGCCCTCATGGCATAATTCAATTTTTTTTCTTCGCCGATCGTGCTGTGTGTGCTGGGTCCCAGGTTTTTCCCGCAGGCACTGCCGGGGCCATGTGCCGGGTAAACAATAACATCATCCTCCAACGGATAAAGTTTTGCATGAATACTCTCATACATCATGCCGGCCAGGTCATACATCGTGATCTCATTCCCTTTTTGTGCCAGGTCGGGACGGCCCACATCACCGACAAATAAGGTATCGCCGGTAAAGACACAATGGTTTTTTCCATTCGCATCTTTTAATAAATAACAGCTTGATTCCAGCGTATGCCCGGGGGTATGCAATACTTCAATGGTCAGATCGCCGATGGTAAATGTTTCGCCGTCTTTGGCAATATGAATGGCAAATTTTGCATTCGTATCGGGGCCATATACAATGGGCGCGCCGGTTGCAGCCGCCAGGTCCAGGTGGCCGCTGACAAAATCTGCATGAAAATGTGTTTCAAAAATGTATTTGATCTTTGCTTTCCTCTCGTTGGCAAGCTGCAGGTAAGCATCAATATCCCTGAGCGGATCGATAACGGCCGCCTCGCCATTGCTTTCAATATAATAAGCCGCTTCACTCAGGCAACCGGTGTATAATT
>CAZQGZ010000322.1:0-1966 GCA_964592935.1 uncultured Chitinophaga sp.
GAAAGATTATGAAGGATACAGTTATGAAGAGATCGGTCGGATAACGGACCTGAACGAAAGCCAGGTGAAAGTGTACCTGCACCGGGCGAGACTGCAATTGAAAACGTATTTGGTGAAAATGGAAAATGTGATATAGGTTGACCGTTGATTGATGGCCGATGGCCGTCTTCCGGACAACGAACAACAGACATCGGACAACGAATGAATATTAACCGCCATAATTACGAAGAGTTTTTTATCCTGTACCTGGATAATGAACTGGGCAGTGATGACCGCCGCATGGTGGAGGCATTTGTTTTACAGCATCCCGACCTGAAGGAAGAACTGGATCTGATGCTTCAATATAAATTCTCACCCGATCCTGAAATTATTTTTCCCGGTAAAGAAGAACTGATCAGGGTAAACGGGGAAACGCCGGTTACACTTACCAACTATGAAGAATGGCTGGTCCTTTATGTCGATGATGAACTCAGCGCCGGGCAAAGAATAGAGGTTGAAAAATTTGCATCTGCTTATCCTTCCGTACAACAGGAACTGGCCCTGCTGCAACGCAGCAAGCTGCAGCCCGAAAAAATTATTTTCAAAGACAAGGAGTTGTTATACAGGAAAGAAGTAATAGTTCGTTCATTACCATTCCGCAGATGGAGAATTGCCGTTGCCGCAGTTTTGTTGCTTGGCATTGGCATCACCACGGCTGTAGTGATCAATAAAAGACCGGCAGGGAAAAATGAAATAGTAAAAGGGAAAAGCGATCAGCAAAAAACAAATTCCCCGGAACCAGTTGTAGCTCCTGTTAAAAATGAAAATACGGTGGTGAGTCAGCAGGTGGTGGCAGATAACATACAAAAGGTGAATACCCCTGTTGTAAAACAGGAAAACAAAAAGGATATTGCAAACAACAAGATGACTATTGTGAAGGATAAATTTCCTGCCAATATTCCTTCGCCTGTAAAAAAGGAAGAACCCATCATTGCTGAAAACAACAAGCCATCCAATAACCTGCCGCAGCCCCTCTATAACCCCAATATAAATAAACCCCATGCAACGAATGATGCTATCGCAAACATCAATCCCCCGGCAGAAACAAACAATACGGAGGGATCATTAACAACTGCGCCTGTAACAAACATCGTCCCTGCATCGTATACTAATAACGATGCCGGTCAGTTGGAAGAAGGCGGGAAAAATAAAAAGAACCGCGGCTTCTTCCGGAAACTGGCCAGGACCTTTGAGAAAAGAACCAACATGACTGCCACCGATGATGACAGGCTGCTGGTAGGCGGGTTGGCCTTTAAATTAAAATAACCCCTGTACAAAGGGAGACTAATTAAAAATTTTAAAACAGGAATTATGAAAAGGATCTTTACCCTGTGCATTTTGATATGCACCATGATGAACAGCTTTGCCCAAACGGATACCACGGGCAGACAAAACCCGGCTCCTCACGATGACACGATCCGTATCGGAGGCATGGTCATCATCCGCAAAGCCGGCAATAAGGACAAGCCCGTAGTGAAGGACAAAGAAAAAGAATATAAGATCAGGGACCGCAAAAGCGACAAGCCTTCCAACCTGAGCACCAACTGGTGGATATTTGATTTAGGTTTTTCCAACTACTCCGACAAAACCGTTTACAGCAGCGCGGCGGCCCAGGCCTATGCACCCGGAAGCAACAGCACCTGGTTCGACCTGAAAGACGGCAAGTCGAGAAATGTGAATATCTGGTTCTTCATGCAGAAACTGAATGTTTCCAAACATATCCTGAACCTGAAATACGGGCTGGGACTTGAACTGAACAATTATAGTTTTAAACAACCTATCCGGTTTAATGCCAACCCGGTTGCAGTGGTTAATCCTCCCCGGGTGTCGATGGATAATACAACCGGGCGAACTTATAAAAAGAACAAACTCGCCGCCGATTACCTGACCGTTCCCATGATGGTGAACCTTAATTTCACACCCAACC
>CAZQGZ010000323.1:0-1963 GCA_964592935.1 uncultured Chitinophaga sp.
GGACCTTTAATGATAAACTTTGCCTGCATCACAGAACCGTCTTTCATTTTTTCTTTTACATCAAGGCATGGATACCCTTTGAATGAACTTTGAACACGGTTTTCCTGTTTATCAAAATGATCAGGATTCCTGAATGATTCTTCCATCAGGGCAAGATCAAAACTGTCTTCTTCGAGGAAACGGAAATTGTAAACCGATTTTTTAAAAATGAAATAAGCGTTTCCGGTTGTTTTATCTACGGCTTCATATTCCCACCGATCCATTCCATCGTCCGAAAAACTGTTCAGGTATTCTATTGGCTGCACCGGGAAGTTGGCTGAAAATCCACCCTGGCCAGGTTCAAACAACACAGGTTTATTTACCGTTTCTTTTAATTGTATGGATGAAAAGAACTGGTGGGCTTCTTTTCCCTGCACATAATTCTCTTTACCGCTCATTTTAAAAAAAAGTATCTCGTAGGGGGTTACAAAAATATTATACCGCTGCAAGTCACCACGTCTTGTACGGTTACTGATATCATAGCCGGCATACCCGTTTTTAACGATGGATTTCTGAGACAAAATCTTGCCAGGTATGTTCTCGTATAAAATGCTGTCAACTTTTTTTAAAACATCCGTTTCATTTTGCCCCAGGAATGCGGCATGAGTTCTTACCCGGGTAACTAAGTAATAAGATCCGTTACTCATATCAGAGTATTGCCTCCTGTCCAATTGCTGGTATTCATCAGTGAGTTTGTATAATGGCCCTGGCATAGCTACGCTGTAAAATCCATCATCCGAAAACTGCGTGGTAAACTTTACCGGCACATTTATTTTATCGATTGCTTCTTTTTGCAACGCATCCCTGTCGGGCATTTGAATGGGCCTGAGGCGGTAACCCTTTTTACGAAGCAACTCAATAATGCCACGTGGCCCGGGCAGGTGGGCAGCGCCTACGCCAACAAAAAGCGAATTCTTTTTTATGATGGTATCAATGGAGTTTGCCTGTACCTCATTACGTTTGAACAGGAATTTCTCGGTAAATGCATCGGAGCGGTCCATCATCCTGTCTAAAGAATCCATAAGATCAAGGTCGCCCCTGCGATAAGCGTCCTGCAATTTCTCTGCAATTTCATAACCCGACTCTTCATCTGTGTCAATTGTCTTTCTCTTTTTTTCCTTTGCCATATCGGCATAAGCTTCCATCACAATTTTTTCCGTTTCAAAATAATCTTCCACCCCGGTTGCTCTTTTGCCTAATTTTTTCCCCGTCTGGTATATATACAGGTCGAGAAAAGTATCTTCTTCAAAATCTTCCTTTTCTTTATACGTACGGTATAATAAACTGTTGACAATGGTTGGTTCGCTGCTCATTGCCATTTTTAATTCATCGTTGTACTTGTTTATACGAAATGAATTTTCGGTGAGATAATCACCCTTGGGCGCCTGTACAAAACCGGCATAACTGTTTTTCAGTTTATTCAAACTCACCATTTGCCCCTGCCAGAGTTCGGGGTTAAGTTCCAGCGCAACAGCGTCCACATTTTTCAAAGCCATATAAAATGAATCGCTTAGATGAAATACCATCTTACTGCTCACATGCATAGTACCGAATAAATAAGATGGCTTTGTAAGGCCATTACCGGTGATCTCCCAAAAAAGGCTGGGATATTTGGTGGCCGGTTTTTTTTGGCCATAACTCCAAAAAGAAGAGATAATGAAAAGCAGGATCAGGAGATGAACGGGTCTTTTGAACATTACAGTTTAAATTAATGAAGGGTACTGCATAAAGATGCAGATAACCGGAGAAATCACAAAATTATCAGCCATCATTTAATGGTTTACCCAGGGGCAATGGTATGACATCTCTGAACCGGGCCGGCCGTTTGCAGGAACCAAATATTTGTGCCCGATTTTTGAATTGTTTGCATTACCTTTGCCCACTTTAAATCATGCCGTAACATGATAAGCGCCTCCGGAAAGGC
>CAZQGZ010000324.1:0-1904 GCA_964592935.1 uncultured Chitinophaga sp.
GTGGTCATTGATGTACCTCCTGTTGCCACTACTTTTTCAATGCCGGCCTGGTGCAGGGAGATCACATCGGTATAGCCTTCGACCAATAAACATTCATCCGCTTTATCGATGGCCTGGCGGGCAAAATAAGAGCCATAGAGGATCTTGCTTTTCACATAGATCTCGTTCTCGGGGCTGTTGATATATTTCGGCGCCCTGTCATTGCTTTTGATGATCCTTGCACCAAAGCCCAGTACTTTGCCGCTGTGATTGTGTACGGGAAAAATTACACGTCCACGATAGTTATCGGTCAACTGCTCGTTCCGGTTGGCAACCAATCCTGCTTTGATGAGTAATTCCGGGTTGTATTGTCTGGCAATGGCTTCTTTGGTAAATGCATCCCGCTGTTCGGGTGAATAACCCAACTGGAATTTTTTAATGATGTCTTCGCGGAACCCCCTTTCCTTAAAATAACTCAGGCCGATATCCTGTCCTTCATCCGTGTCAAATAATTGTTGAGAAAAAAACTGCTGTGCAAAATGATTGATGATAAAAAGCCCGTCGGCCGCCAGCTGGCTTTGCTTTTGTTCATCCGTCTGGAAGGTTTCTTCAATTTCGATCCCGTATTTATTGGCCAGCCATTTCAGCGTATCCACATAGCTGTACTTTTCATGTTCCATCACGAAACTGATGGTATTGCCGCTGCGGCCGCAACCAAAACATTTATAGATCTCTTTGGAAGGGGATACGGTGAAGGAAGGTGTTTTTTCGTTGTGAAAAGGACAGAGGCCAAGATAATTGGTGCCTCTCTTTTTCAGTTTTACAAAGCTGCCGATCACATCAATAATATCGATGCGGCCAAGGATCTGCTGTATGGTGCTTTGGGAGATCAAGGTTCACTTTATCCGGACTGCGAATATAAGTTTATATACACTTTATGAAAAGTGAAATAATAGCCCTTCAGGTACAACCAGTAATAATCAGTGAACTTTATGATATTGCCAAACTCAATTATTAATATGATAAAAAAGAATGAGTTCTGTTCACCCCGAGCATGATAAAAATCATTTGAAATGCACCGGCAGCCGCCTGTGCATTTATTTTTATAAAAACATGGAATAAATGTTTGTTTTTTCGGCAAATTGGACTTAATTTACCTTTGACCATTGACCCCAATCCGCGATCCGGCACCCCCGAAAAATTGAAAGGTTCTTTATTTCTTAATCTTTTAAATTTTTAAATCCCATGGTTCAGGTAGACATCTCACAGCTCTCCGGAGAGTGCAGCGCCTGGAGAGAGAAGCTTCGTAATTATCGTGATGAATTCAACAACAACGAAACCAGGCTCCGACAGGTTGCAGGCCAGCCACTCTCCAAAGAACAGTTACACGACGTAGAACACCTCCACAACCAGTTTCACATCCAGCTTATCAACATTCATGACCTCAAGCAGGCCATCAAGACTCACGACAGGAAGATCAATTTTGAAAAAACCGCTTTCAATGGTATTGCCAATGAAGACAGTTTGTCCCGTCATGAAGAATTGCATGACCAGTACCGGTCATTGGAACAAACCCTGGAGGGTCTTCGCAATGAATTCGATGATTTTTTGAAAGGGACGGCTTGAAACAATCAGCAATTGCCTATTTTCATTTGCATTGTTTATTGACCATTGACCATTGACTATTGTCTTTCCCCATTAAATTCAAAGACAGGTAAGTTATCTTTTATCCCTAAAACAGATCGTTATGCCCGAATTTGATACCTCACATGTAAAAAATATTGTCTTGCTGGGCCATGCAGGCTCGGGCAAGACCACCTTAGCGGAGTGCATGCTATATGAAGCCGGAATAATTACCCGCCGCGGCAACATCGCCGAACGAAACACCACAGGAGATTACCACGAACTGGAACAGGAACGTGGTA
>CAZQGZ010000325.1:0-1886 GCA_964592935.1 uncultured Chitinophaga sp.
ACCCAGCCCCCATTGAATAGCATGGTGCCCTGCATCATAATTTCCTTTGTGCGACACATTCCAGTTCTCCACGTTCAGTTTATTACGGGCAAAGTTTTGAAACACGCCGGCACCAAGCGGGTTGACAATTAAACCATAGGTAGGATTTCGTTTGTCAAAATCCCTTTCGCCAAACAAATAGGCCCCGGTGATATCAATATTTTCTCTTTCATCATTTTCAAACCGCGATGCCATCCATTTTAATTTCAGCTTTTTACTGGCCTGGTTGGTGAGGGAGAACCCAAGCATGTTGGTCGTGTATTCATCTTTTTCCCGGCCGTCAAAATTTATATCCACCCCGATCGTAGCGCTGAAGAAAGGAGAAAATATGGAAGTGGAGAGTTGACTGAACTCCGGTATCAGCGTGAATTTTGTTTTGGAAATATTACTCAGCAACTCCGCCTGCCATTTGGGATTGAACTGGTAGGTCAGCAAGGCCTGGAAATCCGAAGATGACGGAACATAATTTCCCTTAGTATCCTGCCTGCTTAATAAATTCCGGTTGCTCCGGTTGCGCACACCAAGCAGGTAGGTGAATTTTGCATTCTTATTGATTCCTTCCAGTTGAAGTCCCTGTTCAAGGATCCCCACATAAGCCGAACCTCCGAATTTTTTAGGTTTTTTATACTGGATATCCAATACACTGCTCATCTTATCGCCAAACTTCGTTGGGAAACCGCCATTGTAAAAATTGATATTGCGGACCATTTCAGGATTGATGAAACTTAATCCTTCCTGCTGGCCGCTTCTCACTAAATAAGGGCGAAAAATTTCAAAATCATTTACGTAAATCAGATTTTCATCATAACTGCCTCCGCGGACAGAATATTGAGAAGTAAGTTCATTATTGGAGCCGACAAAAATTTTGATCAGGCTTTCCACCCCCGTAATGGCAGAAGGAAGATTGATGATCGTTTTGGGATTGGGCCTTAACAACCCGACCTCTCTCCGGTCACGCTGATCGGTTACCACTACTTCCTTTAATGTTTTTTCGCCTTTTTCCAGCCGAATGGTTATCGTTTCTTCTTCGTTTTCATTGAGCAGGAAATTTTTCTGTTCCGTGTTCCTGCCCGTATAACTGAATACAATGGCAAAGGCTTTGTCGGAAGCCACTTTGATCCGGAAATAACCGGAATCATTGGTGATGATGCCTTTTGATTGCCCGAGGATGACAACGGAAACTCCGGGCAACGGGTTTTCATTTTCATCCACCACTTTGCCGGAAACAAAGGCGGATTTTTTTTGGGAGAAAGAGATGGCAGTAAGCAATATGCAGAGTAATGTCAGAAGTATTTGGCGGCTCTTTCTTTTCATAAGAGAATCCGGGTCAAGATACGAATTAAAGTTTTACCACAGGGGCGGAGTTGCGCAGAGGGTTTTAACTAAGAGATAAAAAGCGAAAAGGAGAAAAAGAGGGCGTACTAAAGAGAAAAGGGATTAATTCTCTTTTTCTCTTTTGTCCTCTTAGCCAAATTTTAATTGCCTGATCGTCGCCTTCGGATCAGCCGATTTAAAAACCGTATTACCTGCCACCAGCACATCCGCCCCGGCTGCAATTATGGAAGGAGCATTATCCAGTGTAACGCCTCCGTCAATTTCAATTTGAACCTTCAATCCTCTTTCATCGATCATGTTGCGGAGCTGTTTTATTTTTTCAATGGTGTGCGGGATAAATTTTTGTCCGCCAAACCCGGGGTTCACGCTCATCATACAAACAAGATCAATATCAGCCAGTATATCGCTGAGCCCGGCGACCGGGGTGTGAGGATTAATGGCAACACCTGCTTTCATACCCAATGATCTTATCTGCTGTACATTCCGGTGTAAATGCGGGCAGGCTTCCAGGT
>CAZQGZ010000326.1:0-1874 GCA_964592935.1 uncultured Chitinophaga sp.
AGAAAAACCGTACCCCGAGTGAGAAAAATTTTTATTCCGGTATCCATGGGATTTCTGTGTACCTCTTTTACCATGATCCCACGAGAACAAACAGGCAACGCTCCTGTTGCAGCTTCGATGGTCTCTTCTTCAATCATTCCGGTTACCGGTTTTGTTCCTGCTGATGCTTCGGTTTTCTATAATAATATAAGGTTGCAGCAATATGGTTTGTCTATGGAAGCCTTTGACCATGCCTGGAAAGGTTACCTGTATTTATTGGAAAACAACATGATCAGCCGTGCCGGTTATTTAACGATCTGCGATCTCAGCCAGTCATCAAAAAGGAAACGTTTATACATTATTGATGTAACGAATAAAAAATTGATCCTGAATACCTATGTGGCGCATGGAATAAATTCCGGCGGCGAGTATGCAAACCGTTTTTCCAATACACCGGAATCCTGGCAGAGCAGCCTGGGGTTTTATATTACTTCCGATGCATATAAGGGTGAACATGGTTTGTCATTGCACATCCGGGGTGTGGATCCGGGTTATAATGATAACGCCGTTAAGCGGAATATTGTCATGCACGGAGCTGCTTATGTGGATGCGGCAAGGGTGAAAGCAGGGATTTACATGGGCCGCAGCCAGGGTTGCCCGGCCGTGCCGCAAAAAGAATCAAAAAATATTATTACCACCATAAAAGACGGAACCTGTCTTTTCATATTCCATCCTTCCCGGAATTACCTGCTTGGATCAAAAATATTAAACCCTGGCTTAAATTGATTGCGAATCGATTTTATATCAGAGGCTAATCGGCTTATTGGACACATAACAAGGATGGATGATAACAAAAAGTCTCCCGATCTTTATCGGGGGGCTTTTTTGTTTTGAATAGCAGCAAACCAACCGGCATAACACAAATAATTTCCCATTGCCGGGCCATTTTTTGGATGATCTTTAAAAACCCTGTTCCCGGGTTCTCTGCCTTAAAAAAATGAATTGGCCGGGCAACCTTCTTTTACCAATTTGCATTTACTCTTATAACCACACCGGCCGGATGAACCAAAAGCAACTTATTAAAGAATGTAAAGAAGGAAGCGTTGCCGCACAAAAATGGCTGTTTGATCATTTTGCTGATAAAATGTTCATGGTTTGCTGCCGGTATGTAAAGCAGGAAACGGATGCAGAAGAAGTGATGCTGGATGGTTTTTTAAAATTCTTTAAGCGTATTTCTGCCTTTCAGTACCAGGGTGATGCAGCCCTTTTCGCCTGGATAAAAAAAATCATGATCAATGAATGCCTGATGTTTCTCCGGAAAAAGAATGCTTTTGTGATAACTGCGGAAACGACAGCAGAACAAATGCCGGTGCCGGCGGATATCCTGGATAAACTGAATGCGGAAGAAATTTATAAACTGATTGTTCAGTTGCCCGTGGGATACCGAACCGTGTTTAATCTGTTTACAATAGAAGGAATGGGACATAAAGAAATCGCTCAATTATTGGGTATCGCAGAAGGAACATCCAAATCACAATTGAATAAAGCCAGGCAATATTTACAAAAAATGCTGACTCAGAAAAATAACGATTATGTCAACCGGAAAGTCAACTAATCAGACATGGATCCAAAAACTGGATGAACTGATGCCTCCGGCAGGTTCTTCATTTGATAAAGCAACTGCCTGGGAAAAACTACATAAAAAACTGGAAGAAGATCCGCGCTTCAAAATAGCTATTGGGACATGGCATGCCGCGGCCTCTGTTGTTTTATTCATTGGTATTTTTTTGATGTTGGGAAATAAACGTACCCGGGAAAGGTCAACAACAGGCATGGTAAAAAAAACATATGAGGCCGTTTCGGTTCCATTAACTAAAAAAGAAAATCCTGTTCCT
>CAZQGZ010000327.1:0-1843 GCA_964592935.1 uncultured Chitinophaga sp.
CGATATATCCCGGTTAACCTTGTCCGGGTCTGTTTCATCACCGGGGTGATGCCAGGCAAATTTCATTCCTTCGGGTCCATCAGATTTTTCTTTTGTTAAATAGGGGAATCCATACAGGACACCTGCTCTTTTATCGTCAGCGATCATCCAGCATGGAAAATGACCCGGTTCAAATTTTTTTTCTTCTGCTGGTTTTACCCAAACGATCAACTGTCTTGTCGTTTTCAATGACGTATTCAATTCCGGTATCATCCTGCCGGTCCATGCCCCTGCGGTGACGATGAGTTTTTTTGCCTCATATATATTTTTTGCAGTAATTACCTTTATTCCATTATTTCCCTTTGTCCATTCCAGCACCGGTTCGGATGAATGAATGTCAGCACCGTTCCTTACTGCTTCTTCCCTGTATATTGAAACAGCCATTTCAGGGCGGATGAAACCTGCATCCGGTTCATACAAACTTTCAAAACCTTGGGAAAAATTGAATGATGAAAAATTTGATTCCGGGTTCTCTTCGTTTATACTTCTTAATTCAATACCATTTAAAGTTGACGCTTCTTTTACTCCTTCTAATACCGCATGACCAGCCGGACCATGATACAACAACCCGGTTTTATGATAAACCTGTTTCCCTGTTTGTAATTCCAGTTGCTGCCAGTTATGATAAGCCCTTTGCAGCAAGGGCACATAATCCGGGTGTTCGAAATAAGCCTTTCGGATGATGCGGCTTTGCCCGGCATGTGAACCCTGTTCATGCGGGATCTCAAATTGTTCAAGTCCCAGCACCTGGTATCCTCTTTTGGCAAGCCAGTAACAGGCAGCAGAACCCATAGAACCCACACCAATAACTATTACATCACAGGTTTTCATTGTCAATCCTGTTTAATAATAAAATCTGGCAAAACTTTGTATCATTTAAAGGTAATGCCATATTTTGTTTCCCGCAGATCACGCAGATCAAATACCCGCAGATTTCGGAGATTATTTACGTATTAATCTGCGCAATCAGCGAAAAATTCAGCGGAATCTGCGGGAAAACAATATTATCAAATTCTAATTAGAAGACTTTTAAAATAAAATAAAAATAGGTTTCCCGGTTAATATACCTATCTTTGTGCTGTTAATTTGAGCGAACCGGAATTTTGTAAGTGAACGATTTTTTCTGCTAAGCATTTCTGCTAAAAGTTAGTCTTCTTTACGTTGCGTTTTCCTCAAGTATTTTTAAAAGTAAATTTTTTTACATGAACATTTATGTTTCAAACTTAAGCTTCGCCGTTCAGGATGAAGACTTAAGAGGTTATTTTGCAGAGTACGGAGAAGTTACTTCTGCCAAAGTTATTATGGACAAATACACCAACCGGAGCAAAGGCTTTGGTTTCGTGGAAATGTCTGATGATGCAGCTGCCCAGAAAGCCATTGCTGAACTGGATGGCGCTACGGTGGACGGACGTTCCATTAAAGTGAACGTTGCCAGACCCAAAGAAGAAAGACCGGCCCGCAAGCCAGCTTTCTCCGGCAATAACAATCGCTGGTAAACTCCACCGGAAAAAATTAAAAGCCCTGAAGAGCGATCTTACAGGGCTTTTTGTTTTACAGTAATTTAAGAAATATTATACACGCTGTTTAGCGGTGGTTTTTTTCTTCGCTTTTTTCAGCGCCGCATCAATGGCCGAACTCAGGTTGGCAAAAGTGGGTTTCCCGGTAAAAGGAACATCATTGATAAAAAATGCGGGAAGTTCTTTTACACCGCGGTTAATGACTTCTTTCAGATCATCCTGCACCTGCCATCCATAAACGCCGTTGACCAGTTCATCAAGGAATTTTTTATTCTTTACCCCGGCTT
>CAZQGZ010000328.1:0-1830 GCA_964592935.1 uncultured Chitinophaga sp.
GGTGGATTAAGTAATTGCTTAAGATATTGAAAGATCCGTTGTATATCATCATTGTGCCCGCTCAGTTTTCTCTCAATTTTTTCTAACTGCAGTAAAATGTCCTTATGGGTAAGCAGCAGCTCCCTCATTTTGGCAAACACACGGATGATCTGTATATGAACCCGGATAGCCGTTTCACTATTTAATACACCGGATAACATGGACACTCCCTGTTCGGTGAATGCAAAGGGTATGTACTTTGTATGCTGACCACGGCCCGTCTTTAAGGTCGCAAATTGCGTCCTTAAAGATTCGAACTCTGCCGGGGTAAGTTCAAACATAAAGTCCTCCGGAAATCGGTCAATATTTCTGCGAACGGCTTCTTTTAACCGCTTGGTTTCAACACCATATAATTCAGCCAGATCCGTGTCTATCATTACTTTCTGTCCACGGATAAGATATATTTTGTTCATCACAAGTTCATCTGGTATCATCAGCGCCCTGGTTGCTTTTGCCATAAATTATTTGCAGTTTGAAATTCCAAATTGGAATATCAAAGAAATTGGAGGTCACAATTTGCGACCTCCAAATAAATATACCACAGACCGGTTGGCCGGAGATGTTCTTTTCACCGGGAAGAAATGTTTTTTTTCTGCTTTACGGGGAGTTAAAAAATCATAGTCTTTAAATTCTCAAAGCAGATACGGCTTATTTTATTGCTATGAGTAATCTTATTTTGTATCCCGATCCTTTGGTATAGTTCAGAGCTATCGAAACAATCCTGCAAAGCCAAATTCATCTTTATAAATTCCTCAACTTTGCGGCATGAGACAAAGCTGGCTCCTTTTATTTTTATTGGCGGGTACGGCAGCAACTGCACAGATCCCGCTTATTCATTCTCATAACGATTTTCAAAGACATGAACCCCTTACCAATGCCCTGCTCAACCGGGCTTATTCCATAGAAGCCGATGTATACCTGGTAAACGATACGCTTCGCGTGGCACATGATGAAAAGGAACTGGACAGTGCGGCATCGCTCCGGGAGCTTTACCTGGACCCCATCATCGGTTTATTTACTGCCAACAAGGGCCGCATCAGTAACGATACCGCTTATGCGCCGGTACTCATGATCGATATCAAAAAAAGCAGCCGGGCTTCGCTGGCCAACCTGGTACAACAACTGTCTGCATACCCATCGGTATTCGACCGCAGCATCAACCCCCTCGCCGTACAAATTGTGATCAGCGGCGACAGGCCACCCCGTAAAAAAACAGAAGAGGATGCAAACGGAGATTTATCCTGGACCCGATATCCCCGTTTTATTTATTTTGACGGCCGCCCCGATGAAACCTACGACAGCGCCACGCTGAAACGGGTGGCTTTTATCAGTGACTCCTGGTATAATTATGTTGTCCCTTCGGACAGTATAGATAACCATATTCAAATGCTGGCCCAACGTGTACATGGCATGGGAAAATTGTTGCGCTTGTGGGCAACACCCGACAGCCCGGGTTCCTGGGGACGTTTACAAAAATTAGGAGTGGATATCATCAACACGGACAGAATAACGGAATGCAGGAATTATTTTTTGAACGTGAAGGAGGAGAAAAAAACGACAGGTCATTAATCCATTTCATTTTTTCCCCGGAAACCGATTTTCCGCCGGGGCGATTGAGGGGGATTTAATAATTGTTTCAGGTATTGAAAGATCAGCCTGATGTCCTCATCGTGGCCGGAGAGTTTCTTCTCCATTTTTTCGAGTTGAAGAAGAATATCTTTATGTGTCAGCAGCATTTCTTTCATTTTTGCAAAGACGCGGATGATCTGTATATGAACCCGGATAGCCGTT
>CAZQGZ010000329.1:0-1827 GCA_964592935.1 uncultured Chitinophaga sp.
ATGGCTGGTCGAGCATTATGGTGGTAAATACAGCGGCGATCGCTGCCATCGCATTTGTTTGTGCTTCCTATGCCGGTTATTTTATACCATTGCCGCATTTTGATACAGCCACCGAACATTCCGTGGTTCTCCCTATTCCCATGATCGGAGATATATTACCGCTTCAGAATTTCGGGGTAAAGATCCTCGCCATTGGTATTATCCTGGTATTGACCATCGTTAATTACCTGAGTGTTCGCCTTGGCAATACCATTCAGTTTATTGCCACTCTTCTAAAAACGGCAGCCATCCTGTTGCTGGTATTCGGGATTTTATTTTCCGGCAAAGGGACTGTACAAAATTTTATTACTGATTCCCCTTCCTTTCACCTGGAAGGATGGAAATTATTAATGGCATTTATGGCAGCAACCACCGGTGCCTTTGCTGCTTATGACGGATGGAACAACCTGAATATGGTAGCCGGGGAAATCAAAGAACCGGGCAAAAATATTACCCGCAGTCTCGTGATGGGTTTATGGATCTGTATCCTGGTGTATGTGCTGTTAACGCTCTCTTATATGTATGTATTGCCAATGGACCTGGTGGCAAAATCACCACTGGTAGCCAGCGATGCCGCTGCGGTGGTCATGGGAAATGCCGGCGGTACCCTGATCGCCATCCTGATCGTTTTGTCAACTTTTGGAGCAACCAGCGTAAATCTTTTTGCGAATGCCCGAGTTGTTTTTGCAATGGCTGAAACAAAAATATTTTTTAAAGCGGCGGCAAAAGTTCATCCCAGATTTCAAACGCCCGGAAACTCTATCATTATTCTTGGGGCCTGGAGCAGTCTCCTCGTATTAAGCGGATCGTTTGATATCCTCGCAGATATGTTCATATTCATGTCATGGGTTTTTTATGGGCTGGTTATCATCGGGCTTTTTATTTTACGTAAAAAAATGCCGCAGGCAGCAAGACCGTATAAAGCCTGGGGCTACCCGCTGGTGCCGGCCATATTTATTTTGTTTACGGTTATTTATATCGCCACTACTTTATATAACGATATCGATAATTACGTGAGCGGGAAGTCGAATATCATCAATTCCGTGTTCGGGCTTTTGTTGACTGCCATCGGGATACCGCTGTATTTTTATTTTAAAGTAAAAAATAAGAAAGATAAATCTGTATCACCGGAATAGAATCGTAGCTCTTTTAAGAAAATCTTTTTGCCGGGATCATACCTGCTAGCTGAATTTCATTTTTTATCTCTTTAAATCGATGCCATTTTCAATACTGAGTTACACTAACTACTGAATTCCCCACGAAGCCAACTTTTTCATTTTTCATTACTTATTTCTTATTCTTTATTTCTCATTCCCTCAATGGGTCTGCATTATCGGATTAAGAGCGTAGTGCCTTTTAAGAATATCTTTTCACCGGTATCACGATGCGTATAGCTTAGCATCCAGATAAACAGCCCTGTATCCTGCGGGATGCCCCGGAATTTACCATCCCATTTTTTAGATACGGTGTTGGAGAAAAAAACCAACTGACCCATCCGGTTATAGATCTTAAATTCAAGGTGATCTGCTTTGGCAGCATTTAGCGGGTAAAGGAAATCATTTCGCCCGTCACCATTAGGAGTAAATCCAGACGGAACGGCGGCGTTACAAATTTTCACGGCTTTGATGATATGTGTGGCCGTATCTCTGCAATTGAACTGGCTGTTGATGGCAATAAGCCTGACTGCATAATTGGTCGTAATTCCATTGACCGGGTATTGGTAATTGACCGGGGTTTGAAGATTGCTGGTCATGCCGCTGCCGAGATCCCATTGCCAGGTGTCGGCAT
>CAZQGZ010000330.1:0-1816 GCA_964592935.1 uncultured Chitinophaga sp.
CGTCGCCGGGGGCGACGAATAGATGAAGCCCCCAACAGCACAAATGCCTGGACGTCAGACTGTGAAAAAACTTTCTTTCTCCCATAAATCATTTGCACAATTTCTTGTATGTTGTTTATGTGTTCACTTAGCAGGCCTCCAAAAAAATGAACCGGCGTTGATTCAAAATTTTAATAACAGGATTTTGACCGTAAATCATCCTGGTAAATGCTTTTTTAATGGCACAGACTACTCTTTGGTAGTCCGGTTTCCAGTTTTGTATCGCCTCCTGCATTTTAGTAAACCCAATGATGGATAATGTTCGTTTAATATTATACACCAGCATGATCAGATTCATTTCGCCATTTACTTTCTGCAATCCTTTCATCAGTGTATAGGTATATCCCCATTGCCGTTTGATGGTGCCGAAGGGATGTTCGCAGATGCTTTGCCGGCGTTTATAGTAATCAGGATTTTTTCTGATGTTCTCATTGTTCCTGTCAACGGCATCCTGGTATTCGCTGCGGTGTATGATGCGTTTGTTCAGTTTGGTGCAATTCTTTTTTAATAAACATTTTTTACAGCCTTCCGTCCGGTAGGTTTTAAACCGGTAACTCGTCTCTCCGGCATCGCCTCTCTTATTATGCCAGGTGCCCAGCGAGGTCAGCGTTTCTCCTGCCGGACAGGTATAACTGTCCTGTTCCCTGATATAAATAAATTGTTCCGACAGAAATTCCTTTTGCAGATGTTTTACCGAAGGCTGTTCTTTGAACGCAGTAAATGTTTGAATGTTATCATCATGACATTTTTGTAACTCGGCCCCGGTATGATATCCTTTATCGGAAAGTTCATCTATGGCCTCTTCTCTTTTCAGGTTCATATTCACTTTAGACTGTATAGCTGCCCGGTGCAGGGCCTTGCCATCATTGATGTTGGTGGCTTCCACATGTACCAGTAAACTATGTTTGGCATCCACTCCGGCCTGAGTGTTATACGCCACCTCTACAATATTTTTATTGATGATGATGGCCCGGCTGTCTGCATCGCTGGTACTAATTTGTTTTTCTTCCGTACTGTCGAGTTGCTGTTGCAGATCATCGTATTTTATTTTTCGCTCCACCAGTCTTTGCAAAGCCGCTTCCACTTCTTCCTTGCGATAGGATGGACCGCCGTCTCCGGTTTCATCATCATCTGATTCGTCTAACTCTTTTAAATACTGATCCGCTTTCTGGTCAATCATGGCCTGGTGCTTGTCTATCTTTTTTTGGTTGTAATTATTCTTGCGGCTGTTCACCGCCCGGAACTTGCTGCCATCTACGGCAATGGTTTTTTTACCCAGCAGGTTCAATTCATCCAGGAATTGTACATAGAGTTTAAATAGATTTTTCAAGACCCCCGGATGCTCCTTTCTGAAATCGGCGATCGTATGATAGTTGGGGGCAAGCTCCTGCATCAGCCAGCGAAGCTCCATATTGCGCCGGCACTCCTGCTGTAGTTTACGGCTGCTGCGGACCTTGTTGAGATAACCATACAGGTATAATTTTAAAAGTATTTTGTCATCAAAGCGGGGAGCGCCGCCAACACCGGGTTTTATTTTTTGACCGTGAGCCGCAATACCGAGCCGCTTCAAATCAAGCTTTTCAACAAAAGCATCAATGATTCGAACCGGGTTGTCAGAAGTTATCTGATCATCCAGACTGCTGAACTGCAGTTGCTGCCGGGATATTCCTTTTATTGTTTTCATGCTCTTTCAGACAGCGATTAGTTGCTACCTGATGCAAAGATTTCAGTATTTTTATATCAACAGCTGTGGGAAGTTTTTTCACAGACTGACGTC
>CAZQGZ010000331.1:0-1805 GCA_964592935.1 uncultured Chitinophaga sp.
GGCGGGGTAATATCGGCCGGGATCATGTACTGGCAAAGCAGTTCCGGCTTAGTGAAAGAAACATCAGGAAAGAAGATGTTACTACCGGAGTGACATAATTTTTATTCTCTACCCTAAAAATTATATTTACCTTCTCAGGGCATAATTGCACCATGACAACAAAACAGCTTACTGCCTGCCTGCTCCTGCCGCTTATACTATTCACAACCCCTGTAATTTCCCAGCAAACAAATGCCCATGAAGATTATTCATCCTACCTTCCTGAACAAAGAGCCATTAACCGGCAACTTTCCCAACTGCCGCAGGGGGCCTCTTTATTAACCAAAGAAGGATTGGCGGCTGCGCGGAATTCCATGGCGCCATACAGTGCCATAAAACCCCGGTTACAACCTTCCGTAACATATATCACGGGGCCAGCGGGAAATCTTGCACTCAGAATTTTCAAACCCGATACGATCCGCGCGGTAGTGCTGGACATACACGGAGGCGGATGGTCACTGGGGACGGCAGCCAGCGATGATATCCAGAATGACAGGATGGCGAGAGCCTGTAATGTAGCCATAGTGAGCGTTGACTACCGAATAGCGCCGGAATATCCATTTCCGGCCTGCATCAACGATTGTAAAGCAGCCGCAAAATGGCTGGTGACGCATGCCATGAAAGAATTTGGCACGGATAAGCTGTTTATTTCAGGCGGTTCAGCCGGCGGGCATTTAAGCGCAATAACCGCCCTCTATATCAGGGATTCACTGCTTGCTATCGATAAAGTGAGCGGCATAAATTTTATTTCCGCCTGTTTCGACCTTTCACGCACGCCCTCCTGCAGGATGGCGACAGACAGCACACTTGTGCTTACCAGAAAATACCTGGATGATACTTATGAACTGGTGTTTCACGGATGGAGTAATGAACAATTGCAAAATCCGCAATATTCACCGTTGTATGCCGACCTGAAAAATTTACCCCCTGCCTTATTTACAATAGGAACAGCAGACCCCCTGATCGATGATACTTATTTTATGGAAGCCAGATGGAGACTGGCGGGCAATAAAACTTTTCTGGCCGTGTACCCGGAAAGTCCGCATGGCTTTAATTTCTTTCCTTCACAAATGGCAAGGGCCGCCAATGAAAAAATGTATCAATGGATCATTGCCTTGTGTGAAAAATAACAATTTTGTTTCCCGGTAAGAACTTCAGCTTACAGTTAGTAGTTTGCCGGCCAGATGCGGAAGCGGTTCCGGGCGGGGCGTTTTTTATCACGGGGAAAAGGAGATTTTTGACAGGGAAATCGGGCACCCGAACACTGACGGGCATCCCGAAATTACCCTTACCCGGCTTGCAGAGGAAGGGAATATCGTAACTTCCGAAGATTCCGTGAAAGCAAAACCAAAAGACGGAAATACACCTGACGCCGAATGCTGTGATGTTTTTCATTTTACCAAAGGCAAAATAAACAGGCTGGCGACTTACCAGATGTTCAACAAATAAACCTGAGAGCTGCCATGAGAAAAATAATCGCGGCCATCAACATGACCCTCGACGGGTTTTGCGACCATACGGCCATGATCGCGGATGAAGAGATCCACCAGCATTATAATGAGCTGCTGCGAAATGCAGATAACGTTTTATACGGAAGAATAACCTACCGGCTCATGGAAAGCGGCTGGCCGCCCATTGTAAAAAACCCTACCGGTAATAAACCCATGGATGAATTTGCCGTATTAATAGACAATATTTCAAAGATTGTTTATTCCCGCACGCTGAAAAGCACGGATTGGAAAAATACTACACTGAAAAAGGATCTC
>CAZQGZ010000332.1:0-1787 GCA_964592935.1 uncultured Chitinophaga sp.
TAAAGATTTTAACAATAAAAAATGTAATAGGGCCCGATAACTATCTTGAATTTTCGTGTTTTTTCGTGTGATTTCGTGGCTAACATATTTACCCCGCCTTTGGCTGGAGATATAGAGGTTGCCACGAATTAAACGAAAGGATTTTTTGTTGCCACAGATTACACGGATTTTCACGGATTATTTCGCTTTATTCATGTCATTCGTGCAATTAGTGGCTTTATTCCGGGCCGCAAATTTGAGAGATCCGCCACGAATGAACACAAAAAGATTTTTTTGTTGCCACAGATCTGCCGGCCGGCAGGTTACAAGGATTCTCACGGATTATTCCGTGTTTTCCGAGTCAATCATTTTGTAAAATCTTTCAGCAATTATTTCGTGTAAATTCGTGTGATTTCGTGGCAGAATATTTTAACATAGGAAAAATTGTGGCCGTGCATGGATTGAAAGGAGAACTCCTGCTCAAACATGAACTGGGAAAGAAAACTTCGCTGAAAGGATTGCAGCATATTTTTATTGAAGACCAAAAGGATTCATTCATTCCCTGGTTCATCGAATCAACCAAAATAAAGAATGCAGAAGAGCTGTACCTGAAACTGGAGGGAGTAGACTCGAGGGAAATGGCCGCAAAACTGGGACAGAAACAGGTATGGCTGGCTGAAGCGGATTTTAAAAAATATGCAGCAAGGACCGCGCCTGCCGGTTTGCTCGGTTATATGATCATTCAGAATTCTGAACCCCTGGGTAAGATCCTGGAATTGATCGAGCAGCCGCACCAGTTGCTGTGCCGGCTCGAAATAAGAGGAAAAGAAGTGCTGATCCCTCTGCATGACGAGACCCTTCAAAAGATCGATCATAAAAAAAAGGAAGTACGGGTGGAGCTCCCGGAAGGATTGCTGGATATCTATTTACAATAACTTAATTCAGGATTCAGAACTACTCAATAATTATTATGGCCGGATAGTTACCCTTGCGGGGTTTCTTACCCGGACCTATAAAAAAGATCTGTGCTAATTTGTGTAATCTGTGGCTGGTCCTTTTCACCATATCGCCCATTTTGACCTCGACTCCTTTTTTGTTTCCGTGGAAATAAAGAATGATCCTTCTTTAAAGGGTAAACCTGTTGTGGTGGGCGGGTATGAAAGAGGCGTGGTCG
Source organism: uncultured Chitinophaga sp. (assembly GCA_964592935.1). Lineage (GTDB taxonomy): Bacteria > Bacteroidota > Bacteroidia > Chitinophagales > Chitinophagaceae > JJ008. The sequence continues at coordinate 1,154 of CAZQGZ010000332.1, forward strand.
CGGCCTGCAGTTATGAGGCCCGGAAATTCGGTATCCATTCCGCCATGCCGATGAAAAAAGCCCTGCAACTCTGTCCCGGACTGGTAGTTACCAATGCTAGCCGCCATGATTACAGCAAATATTCCCGCTGGGTAACGGATATCATCGCTTCAAAGGTTCCCTTATTTGAAAAAGCGAGTATCGATGAGTTCTACATCGATCTCACCGGCATGGACAAATTTTTCGGGGTAAGCAAATACGCGAAAGAATTAAGACAACTGATCATGACGGAAACAGGGCTGCCCATTTCCTGCGGGCTCTCCTCCGCCCGTTTCATCAGCAAGATGGCCACCAACGAGGCCAAGCCCAATGGCTTCCTGGAGATCCCGCAGGGAAAGGAGACCGAATTCCTATGGCCGCTGGGTATTGAGAAAATTAACGGGGTGGGCAAGCAAACCGAACAGCACCTCAAGAGTTTCGGCATCTATACCATTGAAGATATTGCCAAAACCCCCATAGAGCACCTGGAAAAGATTGCCGGAAAATGGGGCGAAGCGCTCTGGCACAAGGCGCATGGAAGGGGCAGTACCGATATCGCAACGGACTGGGAGCAAAAAAGCATGAGTCATGAGAATACCTTTGAAAAAGACTATAC
>CAZQGZ010000333.1:0-1771 GCA_964592935.1 uncultured Chitinophaga sp.
GGCGATGGATGGAATTGGCTTTCCTGTTTTTCTTCCCGCGCATGGTAAGGGAATTGATCCATCCTAAGGTAGCGCATCGGATTTAAATGGCCAAGAAAAAAACCCCGACATTTCCGCCGGGGCTAAACCATCAATATGAAACCACCTGGCTGCGTCAACCCGTGCAGCCATTAACTTTAATCCAGTTGCAATGTTTTGTCTTTCGGATATTTTACTTCATATTTAAAATTCACTTTATTGTCTTTTTTGGAATCAACGATCATCTGCCAGGTTAGTTTCTGGGTGTCGTCGTCGAGTTTGGCTCCCTCATATTTCCGGTCCTGCACTTCAATTTCTTTCTGGGTGGAAACGGGGAACTGGTCTTCCACAATGATATTCACCGGTTGCTGTTTATTATTCCTGACCACGATCTCGTATTGCCGGGTATCTGTTTTATTGCTGCCGATGAACCGTTTCGAACTGTATTCTTTCAGTAATGTTCTTTTTACCACCACACCTTTGTCTTTACCCAATGAGAGATTTAAGGTATCGCCTGCATTGGCCACATCCAGTATGGATTTGCCCAGGAAGGTTCCTTCGAAGAACAGGTTGGCTTCACCAGGTAATAAATTCAATTCCTGCCAATCAACAATTTTTGCGGTAAGAAATGCATCGGGTTCTATTTTCGGAGTTGCGTAATATTCATATTGCGCTTTTACTTCAAAACCGTCAATATCAGCCATATAGGTTTTTCCATCATTCAGAATTGTATAGGGTTCTTTGATCTCATAGACCGTGGTGGTAGGCTGATAAGCGATCGTGGTGATTACGTTTTCGTTTCTTTTAAATTCCTCGGCTTTTAATTTGGTAGTTGAATAGCCCAGTTCTTTTCTGTTGGTTGTATAATCGCCAACATCGGTCCAGCCATCACCGTCTTTTTTTATTCCCAATGCAGTGACTACCACCTCGCTCATATTTCTTTGATCGCTATTCAATGATATATTGGAGAAACCGGATACAGCGACAGGAACCTCTTTTGTTTCCATTCCCACGCTGCTGATTACAATGGAAGTATTTCCTGCCGGAACATTGATCGAATAAAATCCATTTTGGTCAGTAGTACTTCCGGTTCTTGTACCCTTTACCACTATACTTGCTCCGGCAACCGGGTTTCCTTTTTCATCTGTTATTCTTCCTTTCACAGTTCCCGGGGTGTATGTTCCCTGTATGGTATTTGTCACAGGCTGATAAGCGTACACATATTTTAAATACCAGGGACTGATCACCGGCTTTGTCCCGTTCTCATTGGGATTGCCGGTTGATAAAAATAATTTTACATCTTTCCAGTCCTCGCCGCTGCTTTGAAACACATTGGCTTTGTATTGGAGGTTGATGGGACTGCTGATATCTTTTACCCGGATATCATAGGTGGGAAACCAACCTGATTGTTTGACCAGGTACGTGATCGTGAAATTTCCATTAGTTATTTCTTTTGTATTAACCGTAACATGAATCTCACTGGTGGAAATATCTGCTTTCTGGTTCAGTTCAAGTAATTGCTTATTCATTTTTCCCAGTTCCATTTCCAATTTTTTAATGGCCCGGTCGGTTTCCATTTGTTTCTGGTACACTTCAGTAAGCCGGCTTCGCTGGAAATCGGCGGCTTCTTTCAGGTCAATCGCTTTTAACCCGTTATTGGCTCCGCCGATCTGCTGGTTCTTTACCAGCATGGTCTCTTCCTGTTTATATACATTCAGGATATTTTTTTGCAGTGCAATTTTTTCAAGCTGCG
>CAZQGZ010000334.1:0-1727 GCA_964592935.1 uncultured Chitinophaga sp.
GTAATTATTCCCGCAAGAAACGAAGAAAAAAATATCGGGCAGTTATTGCAGGCCTTACAGGAGCAATCTTATCCTTCAACTTTAATTGAAATAATCGTTGTGGATGATCATTCCACGGATTCAACGGCAGATTTCGTTCAGCAATTCTCAACTGTTAAACTGATCAGGCTGCCTGATGAAGATATTAATTCGTATAAAAAGAAAGCAATTGAAACAGGAATCGCTGCCGCATCAGGTGAATTAATTGTAACAACCGATGCTGATTGTTTGCCATCACGGGATTGGTTACAAACAATCGCTTCTTTCAAAAAAGAAAAAGGGTCCGTCTTTATTGCGGCGCCGGTGGTCCTCACCCCCTGCCCCTCTCCACAAAGTGGAGAGGGGGGAAACAGACATATCCCCGGCTCTTCTCCCCGCAGCAGAGAAAGGGGAAACAGCCTCCTTTCCATATTCCAGCAATTGGATTTTATGGTATTACAGGGAATCACCGGCGCTGCCGTTCATAAAAAACAATTATCCATGTGCAATGGTGCCAACCTGGCTTATGAAAAAAATGTTTTTGAAAAAGTTAACGGCTTTGAAAACATTGACCATATCGCATCCGGGGATGATATGCTGCTGATGCATAAGATTTGGAAACAATACCCCGGCAGGGTTCATTACCTGAAATCAAAAAATGCAATCGTTTCCACTCAGCCTATGAATACCTGGAAAGAATTTTTTAACCAGCGGATACGATGGGCCAGTAAGGCGGGGCATTACGGAGATAAAAGGATGCTTCTTGTTTTATTGCTGGTTTATTTATTTAATCTTTCGTTTCCTTTGTTGCTGGTTGCCGGTTTCTGGTTTTCACCATATTGGTTTTGGTTAATGGGGCTATGGCTTGCAAAAACAATTATTGAATTCCCTTTTGTTTATTCCGTCTCTTTGTTCTTCCGCAAACAAACATTGATGAAATATTTCTTCTTTTTTCAGCCTCTTCACATTTTCTACACGATTGTATCAGGCCTGTTCGGGCAGTTTGGAAGGTATGAATGGAAAGGAAGGAGGGTGAAATAAAGGCCACCCTAAATCCCCCCGAAGGGGGGACTTCGCTACACACAGCCCTGCTATGCAGATATACTAATATATTTGTGCCGGTTCATTTATGAATAATTCTCAAACATTCCGGTCAGCGGCATGGAAGCGTCTTAAGAAAAACAAAGGCGCTGTCTTTGGATTAATCGTGATTGCCGTTGCCGTACTGGTTGCCGTATTTGCTTATTTCATTGCACCCGATCCTTCGCCCTATGCGAACAGGATCATTCTTGAGATCGGGGGAGAAAAGCCCGGATACCGGCAAAGTTTTATCAAAATAAAAAAAGATAAAGATGTGGCCGTCACCGGCTTTTTTAAACAACTGGTATCCGGGAAAGAAGATGCTTATCATTTTGTACCTATTATCAGCCACGAAAAAAAAGGTGATAGTATTATTATTCAAAAATACATTGATGAAGGTTTAAGTGAACGTTTATCTTATCATGTATCACAAACAGCTTCTGCGCCGGTTGTAACAAAAAAATTTCTTCTCGGCGCCGATAAATATGGCCGGGATATTTTAAGCCGGCTGATCATAGGCACAAGGGTCAGCTTGAGTGTTGGCCTGATCACCGTGATCATTTCACTGGGCATTGGCCTGGTACTCGGTTCGCTGGCCGGGTTTTTCCGGGGAAGAACCGATGATATCA
>CAZQGZ010000335.1:0-1686 GCA_964592935.1 uncultured Chitinophaga sp.
ACATCAACCAGCATTGTTTTCTATTTGAGAAAACAGATGGCAAACGGGGGCTGATTTTTGTTTACGAAATGACCGGCCGCCAGATTAAAGCGGTGGTAAAAACACAATAATTACTGCTACCGGGCTTTCCGTTCGCCGGAAAATTCTTTTGAAAATTATCTTTAGGTTAACCACAGAAGTTACGGCTTGAAAGATTGCTGCTTTATTTGCACCGGTTTATTTTGGTTGGAAAGAACCTCTTGCTGACAGGGAGTTCAAAAAGTGTTGCAGGCTTTGCTACAGCTGGTTCTAACTTGTTGGCAGACAACTTGCTCAATCTTATCGGATCGAATCGATCTCTTCCCACGATGTGAAATGAATAGTTACTTCTTCTGTTGAAATACTTTTTCCCTGATAAAGCAAGACCCCGCTGCTGTTGGGTTGATATTTTTTCAAGTATTTCAGGCCCTTTAACAGCGTTCGGTCAGGTTTTGAGGCTGCTTTTATTTCAATAGCCAGTGGTCCTGTTTCTTTTTCTATGATGAGGTCTATTTCGTTACCCAGGTTATCCCTGAAATAGAACATGCCATTATTTTCCCCCTGGTTACATTTATTCTTTTTAATCTCGGAAATGCACCAGTTTTCAAAAATGGCTCCTGCCATGGAGTGGTTTTTCAATCCGGTCTTTGAGGAAATATTCAGCAGTGTGCAAAGCAGGCCCGTGTCATAAAAGTAAAGTTTCGGGCTTTTGACAATTCTTTTATTCAGATTATTGTGCCAGGGCTGTAACCGGAAAAGGATATAACTATTTTCCAGCAACCCCAGCCACGATTGGATGGTTTTAGTGTCAACGCCAACTTGCCTGGATAATTCATCCCGATTTATTATTTGCCCGGCGTGATTTGCGCACAGAAATACAAAGCGATTAAATAAGGCCAGGTTGGAAATATTTTTCAGCTGCCTTACATCACGCTGAATATAGGTTTGTATGTAGCTGCTCAGCCATTTTTGCGGATTGAGCTTCTCTGACCAGATTTCAGGATATCCTCCTGAGAGCATATTGGCCAGCATGTCTTTCACGGGAATTTTTGCCTCTTTCAGCTCTTGATAGCTGAAGGGCAACAGGGTCAAATAACCCGCTCTTCCGGCCAGGGATTGCGCAACCTGTTCCTGCAGGAGAAAGTTATTGGAGCCGGTAAGGATATATTGTCCTCTGGATGTGTTATTATCCAAAAGAACCTGCAGGTGTCTGAACAAGTCAGGCACACGCTGTATTTCATCAAATACGGCGCCCGCGCGATAGTTTTTTAGAAATGTCCGGGGATCATTTTGAAAGAGGCCCTGGGTAGCCGGGTCTTCAAAATTGACATAAGGCCTGCCTTTGAAAAGTATCTTGCTCAGGGTTGTTTTTCCGCTTTGACGCGGCCCGGTGATGCACAGTGCCCGAAATTGCGTCAGGACGAATTTCGCCTCTTCGAATATGGCACGCGAGATCATTGACTCCATTTTTGTATAAATATACATAAATGGAGTCGGATTCCATAAATTACTTATTTTACAAAAATGGAATCTCCTGTAAAGAAAGCTGAAGTTGAAATTAGAATGGCCGGTGATTACGGCTTAAAAAGACCATTATTGTCTTGAAAAATAACAAGTAGTCCCGACAGGAATCGAACCTGTATCAAAAGTTTAGGAAACTTCTATTCT
>CAZQGZ010000336.1:0-1684 GCA_964592935.1 uncultured Chitinophaga sp.
ACAATGGCTTTGCCCATGAAAAAGTATTGTTATCCGTTGGTGTGCAGAAAATGGTCCGCAGCGACCAGGCCTGTTCGGGCGTTTGTTTCACCCTTGAACCTGAGTCCGGGTTCCGCGATATTATTCATATCAGCGGCGTATGGGGTTTAGGTGAAAACATTGTTCAGGGTACTGTCACGCCCGATGAGTTTTTTGTTTTTAAACCAACCCTGTTATTGAATAAACAGGCGATCATTCAGAAAAAGCTGGGTGAAAAGGCAAAGACCCTGATCTATGGTGCCGATGAGAACATGCCGGTTATTAATATTCCCACACCCAAAGAAAAACAGGAACAATTTGTATTAAATGATGAAGAAATATCCCGGTTGGCAAATTGGGCATTGATCATTGAATCGCATTACCGTAAACCGATGGATATTGAATGGGCCAAAGACGGAATCAGCGGGGAAATGTTTATCATCCAGGCAAGACCGGAGACCGTTCATTCACAAAAAAACCCATTGTTGCTGAAGGAATATAAATTATTAACAAAAGGAGAGTTGTTGACCGAAGGGGAAGCCATCGGTTCGAAGATCGCAACGGGTATTGCAAGGATTCTGCATTCGCCGGCCGATTCGGATAAATTGCAACGCGGGGAAATAGTGGTTACTGATCTGACCAGCCCCGACTGGGACCCCCTGTTAAAAAATGCAGGAGCCATCATTACCAATAAAGGCGGGAGAACAAGTCATGCTTCGATTGTTGCAAGAGAATTGGGGGTACCAGCCATTGTCGGGTGCGGGAATGCAACACAAAAAATCACGGATGGGGAAATGATCACGGTATCCTGTTGTGAAGGAAAAACAGGATTTGTTTATAAAGGCAGGTTGCCCTTTAAAGAAACCAGCCTGGACTTTTCCCATATAAAAAAACCGGAATCTACAGAAGTGATGCTGATCGCAGGAGACCCGGCTAAAGCTTTCAAACTTTCTTTTTATCCCAACGATGGAGTAGGGCTGATGCGGATCGAGTTTATCATCACACATGCCATCCAGATCCATCCCATGGCATTGGTTAAATTCAATGAGCTGAAAGATGTGGCCTTGAAACAAAAAATTGAAGAGCTCACACATCATTATCCCGATAAGGAAAAATATTTCGTGGATAAACTGGCGCAGGGTGTGGGAACAATTGCAGCCGCATTTTATCCCAAAGATGTGATCGTACGGATGAGTGATTTCAAAACAAATGAGTATGCCAACCTGATCGGGGGTAAGGATTTTGAACCGGTGGAAGAGAACCCGATGATCGGTTTCCGCGGGGCGTCAAGATATTATCATGAACTGTACCGGGAAGGTTTCAGGCTGGAATGTGAAGCTATCCGCAAACTGAGGAATGAAATGGGATTAAGCAATGTAAAAGTGATGATCCCGTTCTGCAGAACCCTTGAAGAGGGCAATAAGGTCATCGCCGTTATGAAAAGATATGGATTGGAACAGGGTGTCAATAACCTGGAAATATATGTGATGGCGGAAATACCGAGTAACGTGTTGCTGGGAGAAAAGTTTGCAAAAATTTTTGATGGTTTTTCCATTGGTTCCAATGATCTCACACAACTCACGCTGGGCATTGACCGGGATTCGGCTATCATCCATGATTTGTTCAACGAACAAAATGAAGCGGCAAAAGAAATGATCGCTGTGAT
>CAZQGZ010000337.1:0-1676 GCA_964592935.1 uncultured Chitinophaga sp.
CGTCAGACTGTGAAAAAACTTTCTTTCCTGGAATAAATCAACTGTACAGTTCCTTGTGGGTTGTTTAAGTGTTCGCTTAACAAGTCTCAAAAAAAATTAACCGGCGCTGATTCAAAAAAAAGGTTGTCTTATTTTGGCTACAAATGATTCTGATAATGGTATTTTTTAAACCACAGACTATTCTCTTATAGTCCGGTTTCCAATTCTGAATCGCTTCAAACATTTTTGTGAATCCAATTATTGATAATGTCCTTTTCATATTATACACCAGCATGATCAGGTTCATTTCTCCGTTTACTTTTTGTAACCCTTTCATCAGTGTGTAGGTAAATCCCCATTGCCGTTTGATGGTGCCGAAGGGATGTTCGCAGATGCTTTGCCGTCGTTTATAGTAGTCCGGATTGTTTCTGATGTTCGCATTGTTCCTGTCTACTGCATCCTGGTATTGGCTGCGATGGATGATGCGTTTGGGTAGTTTGGTACAATTCTTTTTTAATGAACATCTTTTACAGCCCTCCGTCCGGTAGGTTTTAAACCGGTAACTCGTTTCTCCCGCATCGCCGTTCTTATTGTGCCAGGTGCCCAGAGATGTCAGCGTTGCTCCTGCCGGGCAGCTATAACTGTCCTGTTCCTTATTATATATAAACTGTTCCGACAGAAATTCTTTTTGCAGGTGCTTTACCGAAGGTTGTTCTTTGAAGGCTGTATATGTCTGAATGTTGTCGTCATGACATTTTTGTAGTTCGGCGCCGGTATGATAACCTTTGTCGGAAAGTTCATCTATGGAATCTTTCTTTTTCAATCCCATATTCTCTTTGGCCTGCAACGCTGCTTTGTGAAGCGCTTTGCCATCATTGATGTTGGTGGCTTCCACATGAACTATCAGGTTATGCCGGGCATCCACGCCGGCTTGTGTGTTGTAAGCCACTTCCACAATATTTTTATTGATAATGATGGCACGGCTTTCTGCATCGGAGGTGCTGATTTGTTTTTCTCCGGTGTTATCCAGCTGCTGCTGCAGGTCATCGTATTTTATTTTTCGTTCCGTCAGTCTTTGCAATGCCGCTTCCACTTCTTCTTTGCGGTAAGAGGGGCCGCCATCATCTGTTTCATCCCGGTCCAGCTCCTCCAGCTCTTTCAAATAGCTGTCCGCTTTTTCTTCTATCATCGCCTGGTGCTTGTCTATCTTTTTTTGATTGTAATTATTCTTGCGGCTGTTCACCGCCCGGAACTTGCTGCCATCCACCGCAATGGTTTGTTTGCCCAGCAGGTTCAATTCATCCAGGAATTGTACATAGAGTTTAAAAAGATTTTTTAATGCTTCACTGTGATTCTTCCTGAAATCAGCTATCGTATGATAGTTGGGGATGAGTTCCTGCATCAGCCAGCGCAGTTCCATATTGCGGCTGCATTCCTGCTGTAGTTTGCGGCTGCTGCGGATCTTGTTGAGGTAACCATAGAGATAAAGTTTGAGCAACAGCTTATCATCATACCGGGGTGCGCCGCCGGCATGGGTTGGTTGTTTGCTGTTCTGTGATGCAATGCCAAGATGTTTCAGATCCAGCTTTTCTACAAACACATCCAGGATGCGGACCGGGTTATCAGCAGTTATCTGACCGTCAAGGTTGCTAAACTGCATTTGCAGGCGGGATATCCCTTTTATTATTTTCATGCTC
>CAZQGZ010000338.1:0-1645 GCA_964592935.1 uncultured Chitinophaga sp.
CTTCGAGGGTATTGAACATTTCAAGCGGGATCGTGTGGCCGTACTTGGTTATACAAAGACCGCTTTTTATGAATTGCCCTAATTGTATCTCGGCGGCTTTCGCCATAGCGGAAGCTGCTTTGCCCGCCGCGATCACCACGAGCCCGTTGATTTCCTGGATGTTTATTTTTTCCCCGGCAAGGTACAGGTACCCGTTATTTATGTAAAGGTGCGACTGGATAAGCGCTTGCGGCTGAACAGCGCTTACTGCGAATGAAAAAATATCATATGCCTGCTGAGAGAACATGTTTCTTCAATTTAGCTGAATTTTCCGGTAACTCATCCGAAGTATTTATTTAAGATGAACAGATTTAATATAACTTTTAGAAGTTAAATTCTGATATTTTTGACTCATGAAAGAAGCTGGTGCATACGTTTTTATTATTGCAGTTTGCCTGTTGGTTATTGTGTCTTACTTATACAACCTTTTTGCAAGGAAGACCGGAATTCCTTCCGTACTCTTGTTATTGCTTTCAGGTATTGCGGCCAGGGAGACCCTTATTTACAATGATATACCCGTTACGGTATCCTCAGAGGTAGTGGAGATATTCGGAATCCTGGGCCTGATAATGATCATCCTGGAAGCCGGCCTGGATCTTCGGTTAAACCGCAAAAAAATCAAACTGGTACGAAATGCCTTTTTTTCTGCGACAATAATTTTGATCATTTCTTCCATCGCCTGCTCCGCATTACTATATTTCTACCTGAAAGAAGATTATATCCACTGCCTGATTTATGCGCTCCCGCTGTCCGTTGTAAGCAGTGCCATTGTTATACCCAGTATTTCCCACCTAGATGAAGAGAAAAAAGAATTCCTGGTATATGAAACTTCGTTTTCAGACATTATCGGCATTATCATCTTTAATTATCTCGTCGCAGGTAATCTTTTAAAGGGATCTAATATCAGCTGGTTTTTCGGCTCCATGATCATTTCAGTGGCATTAAGCCTGGTACTTTCTTTCTTGATGTTGTTTATGCTAACACGCATCACCACCAAAGTCAGGTTCTTTCTCGTATTTGCAGTCCTGATTTTCCTGTATGCCGGCGGAAAAATGCTGCATCTCCCCGCTTTATTTATCATATTGTTATTCGGACTCGTGGTAAGTAACTGGGACCTTCATCTCTTTCAGAAACTATATAAATGGATCACTCCCCGCCAGGTCTCTGATGTAAGCCATTTGTTGCACTCTTTAACTGCGGAAAGCAGCTTCCTGATCCGGACATTTTTCTTCTTTGTATTTGGACTAACGATCGATATTTCATTATTTCAGGACTTCGAAGTGATTCTTGCCGGCAGTGCCATTGTTCTTGTATTACTGGGGATTCGCTATATTTATCTGCGCTTTTTTCTGCGCTCACATATTTTCCCGGAACTTTTTTTCATGCCAAGAGGGCTGATTACCATCCTCCTTTTTTACAGTATACCGGAAACATACAAACTATCAAAATTCAATGAAGGAATATTATTCTTTGTAGTGCTGATCACGAGTGTGATAATGATGATCGGTTCCATGGCATACGGAAAACCCAAATTGGAAACGATCAATGACGAGATTCCGATCACAGAGGATGAAAACGACCAGGCTTATGGCAGTTGACCAGCCCA
>CAZQGZ010000339.1:0-1625 GCA_964592935.1 uncultured Chitinophaga sp.
TCAATGCCACCTGTGCATCCTGGCCATTAAGTGCATTTAAAAAAGCTAAAACACCTGCTTTGACCTGGGGTTCATAATTGGTAGGGCTACCAATAGAGCCAGATTCATCCAGGATAAAAATAATTTTTAACGCATAACATCCTGAATCGAGGTCAGGGTTATTAGCAGGATAGGGAAGAAGGCAATCCCCACACACGGTTTGATTGGCAGTGCAACTCGTGCACGTGTTTTGATTGTTAACATTATTACAGGTATGAACCGTCACCGTTGCACATAGCCCGCCACAATCAACCTGTTCGGAAGATCTTACATAATAGGTCGTAAATGTTTCTGTTGCGGCTGCAGTAACTGTGAAACTATTTGAAGTTGTTGTTTGCAGGGGCGAACCCACCCCGCAACCTGCTGTAAATAATTGCCATGATGCGCCTGAGGCCAGGGTGCCGGTAATCGAAATTGTAAAAGTGGAACTGGTTTGTACCAGCCAGGGAGCAAAAAGAGTAGGTGCATTTGCCGGAGGGGTCGTCCCGCAACAGAAAAAACAAGGAGTCATACTTACATTGTTGGCATCATTCTCAATCCAATTGTTAGCATTATCGGCCTTGAGACCCCCTGAACCATTGTCATTGGTAATAGCTGCCTGCAAGGTGGCCGGCAATCCTGTATTTGGTGTGCAATCATACCTTGCATTATCAACTTCTGTATTAAACCGGACAATGTCATCAGCGGCCAGGCCTGTTGGAAGCTCGGACTCTTCATCTGAACTTAGCGGGCTTGAAAAATTATTGTCCATTTGAATCATGCTCACAAATGAAGCCTGATTGCCTGACGTTGGCTCTGGTAATTGATAAATAAACAATTGATCTCCTTGTGGAGAAGTTGTCGGGAAGACAAACGTGCCAAGTTCCATTCCATCTATATCTCCACCAGCCTGAATCGCAACTGTTCCTACGGTCACTCCATAACTGTTCGTAGCCACCCAGTCATTGGCGCCATTCACATCATTGAAGAAAATTTCCGTGCCGCACGATTGTGCAGACGTGAATGTAAAACTGATGGTCCCTTCCCCATCTGTATCATTCCTGAAACCCGTGGCATTGGCCCATCCACGGTCCGTAATGTAGATCACGGTATTGGCCGCCGCAGGGGCCAGCAAAACAAATGAAAATGCATCCGCATCATCGGATTTGAATCCCGTAAACATGATTTCACCCGGAGCAAAATCCGTCTGGCTCCACCCCTGGCGATCAACGCCGAGCAGAGCGATGCACATCAGCCATGCCAGTATTCTTCCAGGTCGCACCTTACTCCAAAGAGCCCGAACCGGGACTTTTGTACCGGGTAAACAAACAATTTTCCCATGATCCGGACGGAATGGGGAAAGTGGATCAAGTAAAAAATTTCTCATCAACAGTATTTCCAGTCTTTCTAACGTAAGCATTACCCTCCAGCGCCAACTTTTGAGGAATAAACACGAGGTAGTGTGTAGCGAAAATATATATTTTTTGGCTGAAAAAAGGGCAGATCCTCCCCCTTCATTTACTCCCCGGATGCTACTTCGACAAGTGTTTGTTGTGTTTTTTATATTTTAAAATATATAATATTTAAATCTATGTTATATTGAATTT